>NZ_JAQYWZ010000958.1:0-510 GCF_036290945.1 Streptomyces sp. BE303 | reverse complement strand
GACGCGAGAACTCCACGAACACATCCGGGTTCGGCATCACGGTGACGCCGCCGACCAGCGCCTGCGAGCACTCGCCCGACCGCAGCGCCTGCGCGGCCAGGTGCAGCGCGACCAGCGACGACGAGCACGCCGTGTCCACCGCACCGCCCGTCCCGTGCCCGAGCACCGCGGCAGACTGGACCCGCTACTCGGACAGCAGGGTCCGGCGCGCCTCGGCGGGCGAGAGGTCCGCCAGCCGCAGCGCGAGCGGCAGCCGGCCGGTCACGGTCACCTCGCGGACCGACGCCCGCACCTCCGGCAGGTCGGCCAGCACCGACGCCGGCATGATGGCCGGCCACGCGGGCTCCGCGCAGTTCCGCCGCTCGGGCCTCTCCCTGTTGCCCCCCGCGGCCGCGCTGGCCGCGCTGGCCGCCGCGGTGGGCGGTGGCGAGCCGGCGGTGGTCGCCGAGGACGGGCGCGCGCACGCCGTCCCCGCCACCACCGGCCTGCTGGGGACGGCGGCCGTCCACG
>NZ_JAQYWZ010000957.1:0-2470 GCF_036290945.1 Streptomyces sp. BE303 | reverse complement strand
AGCGCACCGTCGCCTGGCTCGGCGGCTTCCGCCGACTCCACCGCCGCTACGAACGCAAGGCCGACCACTTTGCAGCCTTCGCCAGCATCGCAGCCGCCCTCATCTGCCACCGCCGACTCTCCAAATGAGATGACTTCTTAGGGTCCGGCGGCGAGGGCCAGGAGCAGGCCCGCGTCGGTCACCTCGGTGACGGTGCCCTTGGCGAGGCCGCCGTGGGTCAGCAGGTGGAGTCACTCCGCAGTGTCGTCGCAGGTCACCGGGGGTAAACACCCGCGTTCGCACCGCTGGCCGGCGTACTGGTGCTGCTCGCCCGCTGCGCCGCCGTACCCTGGGCGACCGCCGTCGCCATCGCCGGAGTCTCCGGCAGCCCCCTGCGGCCGCATCGACACTCCGCACCACCCTCCCGGGCCGCACCACAGCCAGGCAGCCCACAGAGTGATCGTCCCGAACCCGACCAACACCCCTCAGCGAAATGAGCAACAGAGTCCGCACGCGTCGCCGGGCCGGGCCCCGGTTCCGGGGCCCGGCCCGGCGACGCGTGCGGATCAGCAGGTACCGAGGTCCTGCCAGACGCCCCACTGACCGGTGGTGCCGGGCTCCTCGCCCAGCGTCCACCACTTGGCGCTCCACCGGTGGCCCGTCCACGAGACGGTGTTGCCACCGATGTAGACCTGTGCGCCGACCCAGGAGGCGGTGGAGCACGCCGGGGCGGTGCCGGTCACGGTGAGCGTGTAGGTCGCGGAGGACGTGGCCGAGGTGCCGGTCAGCGTGCCCTTGACCGTCAGCGTGTAGGTGCCGGGGACGACGGTGGACACGGTCGACACCGACAGGGCGGCGCTGGAGCTCCCGTTGACCGAGGACGGGCTGACCGAGGCGGTGACCCCCTCAGGGACGCCGCTGACCGTCATCGCGATGGACGTGTTCGAGCCGTTGTTGATGATGGCCGTGCTCACGGTCGCGGTGGTCGACGAGCCGGCGGTCACCGTGCCCGAGGACGGGCTGACCTGCACCTGGATGGCGGGCACCTGGACACTCGACGCGGAGGGCGACGGGGAGGAGGCGGTGGCGGCGGCTTGGAGGAAGGCCGTCGTCGGGTACTTGTCACCCGGCTGCGAGGCGAGCTTGGACAGGCTGTCGCCGGCCCGGGCCTCGACGTACGGGGCGAAGACCTGGGCGGGCAGTGGGGTGCCCGCCGCACGGGCGGTGCCGGTGCCGGTGCCGGTGAGCGCCACGCCGGCGATGGCGGCGGCCGTGACGGCTCCGGCGAGCAGGGCTCGGAGTGGTGCGCGAACGGGTCCGGCCATGGACCGCGCTCCCTTCGAAGGTGGGGACTTCGGCGACCTGAAGCACTCTGGCCTGGACCAATACTGGTGGTCTGGACCACCCGACTGTCAAGAGTCCTTACCAAGCTCTTGGGCTCAGTGGTTCCGCCGCACGAGCCACGGCAGCTCCAGAGTTCCTGCGGGCCGCGCTCCGCGTCGACTGGAACACCCGCCAGGTCACCACCTGCCCCGAAGGCCGCACCAGCACCGGCTGGTACCCCGTCACCCAGCGACAGAGCGTACGGAACTGGCCTTCAGCGCGGAGGTCGAACGACTTCGCGGCAGACCAGCAGCTGGTGGCGGCCGCCGGGGCGGGGAGCCGGAGCCGGGTCGTCTCTTCGGTACCGGCAGAGTTCAGGAGGTTCCTCGTCAAGATCGACCAGGAGGTTCCCGCGGGGCTCGACATTCACCTGATCTGCGACAACCACAGAACCACAAGACCCCGGCGATCCGCACGTGGGTCAAGCGCCGGAACGAGGACCCCACGCCGTTGACCTGGACCAAGACCGCTGACGAGATCCTCGACTCCCTCGCCCGATTCTGCCGACGGACCTCCGGCGCAGGACACTAGCGTCGGATCGTGAGGGCGACGAGCGCGCTGCACACGCAGCACCCGGCCACGAAGAAGAAGATGAGGTCGGTGCTGCCGGTGCTGTCCATCAGGCCGCCGATGAAGGGCTCGGCGGTTCCGGCGAAGAGGTAGGCGAAGCAGTTGACGGCGCCGGTGGCGGTGCCGGCCATCCGCTTGCCCGCGATGTCGGGGCAGAGCGCCCAGAACGAGGACTGCGGGCCGTAGACGAAGAAGCCGGTGAGGAAGAGGACCACGATGCCGGTCGTGACGTTCAGCGGCGCGAGGTACATGGTCATGGAGGCGGCAGCGCCCATGACCATGAAGAGGATGATGGGGCGGTCCCGGCGGGCTCCGAAGAGCCGGTCGGAGATCTGGCCGTTGGTGAGTGCGCCGACCGCCATGCCGACGGGCAGCGCGACCGAGATCCACAGCGGGTTGATGCCGCCGCCGCCCTTCTTCCAGTTCTCGCCGAGGAAGTAGACCGGGACCCAGATCAGCAGGCCGTAGCGGGCGGTGTTCTGGAACCCGATGGCGATGCCGGTGGACCAGATCTTGGGGTTGCGCAGCACGGTCTTGT
>NZ_JAQYWZ010000956.1:0-221 GCF_036290945.1 Streptomyces sp. BE303 | reverse complement strand
GGGCACGTTGTTGGGTCCTGAGGGAACGGCCGTATGGTCTGTTTCTTCAGTACTGCCGGTCTCATGCGAGGCGGTCCGTTGGGGTCGTTGAGTGTGGGTGTCTGGTCGTTGTTTGAGAACTGCACAGTGGACGCGAGCATCTGTGGCCAAGTTTTTAAGGGCGCACGGTGGATGCCTTGGCACCAGGAACCGATGAAGGACGTGGGAGGCCACGATAGTCC
>NZ_JAQYWZ010000955.1:0-221 GCF_036290945.1 Streptomyces sp. BE303 | reverse complement strand
GGGCACGTTGTTGGGTCCTGAGGGAACGGCCGTATGGTCTGTTTCTTCAGTACTGCCGGTCTCATGCGAGGCGGTCCTTCGGGGTCGTTGAGTGTGGGTGTCTGGTCGTTGTTTGAGAACTGCACAGTGGACGCGAGCATCTGTGGCCAAGTTTTTAAGGGCGCACGGTGGATGCCTTGGCACCAGGAACCGATGAAGGACGTGGGAGGCCACGATAGTCC
>NZ_JAQYWZ010000954.1:0-532 GCF_036290945.1 Streptomyces sp. BE303 | reverse complement strand
GCGCCGAGCGGCTCGCCGTGTTCGTTCTGGAGCCGGGGGTCGGCGGCGCGGCGGCGGCGGGTCCCGCCGCTCCGGTGCCCTTGGCCGCCACCGGCGACGACCCGGGGGTGATCGTGGGGATGGGTCTGCGGTTGCGGGGTTGTGTGGGGACGCCGGAGGAGTTCTGGGATCTGGTCGCGTCCGGGAGGGACGGGATCGGGGCCTTCCCGACGGATCGTGGGTGGGATCTTGAGGGGTTGTACCACCCGGATCCGGAGCATGCTGTGACGTTCTACGCCCGGGAGGGAGAGATCCTGTACGGGGCGGGGGAGTGCGGGGAGGGCCTGGAAGGCCATCTGCTGACGGGTACGGCTTAGTCGGTGATGTCGTGGCGGATATCGTACACGTTCGGACTGGAGGGGCCTGCGGTGACGGTGGACACGGCGTGTTCGTCGTCGTTGGTGGCCCTGCATCTGGCCGCGCAGGCGCTGCGTTCGGGTGAGTGCTCGATGGCGCTGGTCGGTGGTGTGACGGTCATGCCGACGCCGGATGT
>NZ_JAQYWZ010000953.1:0-183040 GCF_036290945.1 Streptomyces sp. BE303 | reverse complement strand
TCGCGCCGTCCCTGTTCCGCGTCCTCGTCGGCCTCGCGCCGTCCCTGTTCCGCGTCCTCGTCGGCCTCGCGCCGTCCCTGTTCCGCGTCCTCGTCGGCCTCGCGCCGTCCCTGTTCCGCGTCCTCGTCGGCCTCGCGCCGTGCCTCGGTCTCCCGCCGGAGGCGCTCCTGCTCCTGCCGGCGCTCGGCAACGACGACGGTCGAGTAACCCTCGCGCTCGTCGTGGTCGAGCCTGACGCGGCGACCGTTCTCCGGGCCGAAGTCGGACACCGTCTCGTGGCCGTTCCGGACGTCCACGAGACCGACCCGCAGATCCAGTGCGGAGGCCGTGAGCACCGCGAAGGCGTCCCGTACGGAGAGCGGGTCGCTCACCGCGTCCCAGCCCTGTTCCCGCCAGGTGGCGATCTCCCGGTGCATGTCCTCCACGAAGACCGGCCAGTCCGCCACGTCGTTCCCCATGCGGCCGGCCCAGGCGGAGTAGAGCTCGTACGCCTCCCGCGCCAGCTCGGGGTTCTCCCGGAACCGCTCCTCGACCAGCCCGCGCAGCGCCCGCTCCGCGGCGGCCGGGTCGGCGGCCAACCGCCCGCCCTCGTCCTCTCCGAACAGCTGCCTCAGCAACTGCGGGTCGTCCTCGACGAGCGCGCGCAGCATCGGCGCGCCGGCCGGCTCGTCCTCCGGCCGTACGGCGTTCCGCGAGACGGGCGCGCCGTTGTCGGCCGGGGTGGAGTGCTGCCGGGAGCTCTCCTGGCCCGGCTCGCCCCGGACCTCGGCGATCAGGCCGCCCTCACGCCGGACGTGCACGGTGACGCCGCCCGCCGTGCCGTGCACGACGCCGTCGGCCGGCAGCGGCTGCCCGGCCCGCTGGGCGCGGTCGAGCACGACACCGGCCGCGTAGCGGATGTCGTCGGTCTGCCACTCGCGCGGCAGACCGGGACCGCGCGGTTCCCTCCAGGCGTCCTCGGTGAAGCTCGGCCGGAGCGTGCGGACGTCGAACTGCGGGACGGTGGGCGGGAGCTGCTCGCCCGGCCGGAGCGGGCCGGGCTCGCGCAGCGCGTGGGGACCGCCGGTGGGCAGTACCCGGTCGGAGTAGGTGGTCACCGGCCCCGCCATGTCGAACAGCTGCCGCAGCGGGCTGCCGGGCTGGTTCCAGCCGAATCCGGGCAGCAGTTGGCCCACCAGCGTCGAGACGTTGGTCCCGGCGGCCTCGCGCGCCGTGAGGCTCCGGAAGGCGCCGGCGGGCTCGCCCACCGGCACGACGGTGACGTTGACCAGCAGCGGCTGCCGACCGCGGTTGCCCTGGGCCCAGACCTGCTGGACCTCCCGGTTCACCTGGTCGGTGAAGGCACGGATCTGCTGTTCCGTCACTCCGTCCTGCCGGCTCACGTGGAGCGGGACGACGACGTCGATGCCGTGCTGTCCCGAGTTGAAGAGCACCCGCTGGACCTGGAGCTGGCCGGTACCGACGGCGATCCGCCGGCCGGCACCGGTGGCGATCACCTGCTGCTGGTCCCAGCCCTCCGTGGTGGTGCCGGGCTGCAGGTCGGTGGGCCGGTAGGCGAGGTGCCGACCGTCGCGGGTGAGGCCCTCGATGCGGACGCCGTTCGCCTCGCCGATCCAGCGGTAGGTCCGCTCGTCGATCCGGACGCGGTGGGACGCCGTGCCGTGCGCGGACTCGACGGCCTGGAGGACGCCCATGCGGCCCCACTCGCGCGGGAACATCGTCCGGACGGAGTTGTCCCGCGGCTCGAACCAGTGGTTGCGGAACTCCGAGAGCGGCGCGTCGGGGGCGACGGTCGCGTCGAGGAAGCGCACCCGGGCACGGTACGTGCCGTTGACGTGGGCGGCGCCGCGCTCGATCACCTCGACGCCGCGCAGGCGGTGCCAGGTCGCGGTGTCCACGTTCGAGCCCGGGGTGAACTCCTGGTGCAGTCCGGTGAAGAACTGCCGGTCGCCGTAGCGGGACACGTCCTGGGCCCGCTGCCCGTAGCGCAGGAGGCTCGCGGGCCGCGAGGGCGCGTAGTCGAGGTCCGGGTCGCGGGGCGGCAGCGGGCCCGGGTCGGACAGGCCGTTCCAGGGCGTGGCCGTCCGCCGGGGGCGGGTCGGCGGGGCCGGCGGGGCCGGTGACTCGTGCGGCTCCGGCTGGGTGTCGGCCGGCCGGAAGGACGAGAACCGGTCGCCGTGGATCTCGCCCTCGATCCGCACCCCGGCGTACTCGCCGGTCCAGCGGTAGCGGCTGCCGCCCGCCGGGACCACCGTGCCGTGGCGCAGCGCGTCGAGGTAGGACTGCTCGGCGGCGTAGACCGCCTCGTCCTCGGTCCAGTTCCGGGGGAACAGCCGCCGCCGTTCGGCGGTGTCGGTGGTGAGCAGGTCGCCGGCGGCGCTGTCGGTGCGGACGCCGACGGCGCGGCGCGAGCCGGCCGGTGCGGCCTCGTACTCGACGTGCAGCACGCCGTTCGCGTGCTGTTCGACGATCGCCGAGGGGCGTCGGCGGTCGGAGCCGGGCGTCGGCAGCAGGTGGCCGCCCTCGGTGCGGCGGTCGCCGTACAGCGAGGACTGCCGGGCGTCCAGGCCGAAGGAGGCGCGGGGCGGGAGCGGGTGGCCGTCGGGGGCGCGGTGGGTGGAGGTGAGCCGGGACGGCTGGGTGCCGAACGCCTCGTCGACGGCGGCGCCCAGCTCGCGCAGGTTGCGCGCGGCCAGGGTCACCGTGCCGTCGACCCGGCGCGGGCCGATGCCGGCGGGCTGGTCGGCGGAGATCCGGCCGTGCTCGACGTGGTCGGAGCCCATCATGCCGGCGTCGGTGTAGATGGTGTGCCGGTTCTGGGGGCGGCGGTACTCGTCGTCGAGGCCGAGCAGGTGGCCGATCTCGTGGGCCAGCGTGTCCGGGGTCGATTCGAGGGACCAGGTCTCGTTGTTCTCGTGGAGCTTCCGGGTGAACAGGTCGACGATGTGGATGTGGTGGTTGACGTCGGCCGAGTGGTCGACGAACTCGGGCCGGACCCGCAGCACGTCGCCGTTGGGCAGCCGGTGGCCGGTGTTGTACGCGTCGTTGACGCCGTCCCACACCCGGTCGATCACCTGTCCGATCTGGTCGTCGGTGAACTGCTCGACGGGGGCGTCGTAGCCGTAGCCCTCCTCGATGCCCGCCTCGGCCGGCTCGCGGCGGATGTGGATGCGCACCACGATCTCGGTGGCGGGGTCGCCGTTCTCCAGGAAGCCGCGCCGCACCTCGTAGCCGCGGAGGTAGGAGGCCGAGACGGACCGCCCGAAGGCGTCGAGGGGCGCCCGGACCTCGCGCGCCGCGAGGACCTGGGCCAGCGCGGTCTCGGCGGGGTCCACCAGCATGGTGAGGTCGTCGCCGTGGTCGGTCTGGGCCGGGGAGGACTCCCGCTCGGACTCAAGCTCGGACTCAGGCTCGGACAGCATCTCGGTGTCGTGGTCCTGCGGGGCGTCCTCGCCGATCCTGACCACCGTCTCGCTGTCCTCCGGGCCGTACCGGGTGACGTTCCCGTGCCCGTCGGTCACCTCCAGCCGGACGTGCAGGGTGTGGGCGAGCAGCGGCGCGAGCGCGCCGCCGAGCCCGGCGTCGTGGGTGCCGTCCGAGGCCGCCAGGGCGTGCCGCAGGCCGTGGAGTTCCCGGGCGGTCTCCATGCTCGGGGGAAGGAGGGGGCGGAAGGCGGTCAGCGCCTCGACCGGGAGGTTCTCGGGCCGGGTCCGCTGGAGGTACTCGGCCACCTCGGTGGTCATCAGCCGGAGCACGTCCGGCCGTTCGGTGGTCGGCGGGAGGCCGTGGTGCCCCAGCAGGGCCTCGGTGAGCTCGGGCGACGCGTCCGCGACGGCGTCCAGCAGGGGGTGGCCGGCCGGCGGCGCGAGGTGCGGTACGGGGGCGGGGCCGGAGGTGTGGGACGGCCCGGAGTCGGCCGTGCGCGGCGGGACGTGCAGCTGCGGGAGGTCCCGCTGGTCGCCGATGCCCCGGTAGCGGTTGATCTGGCCGTCGACGACCTCGACCTCCAGGAGGACGCCGTGGAACTCGTCGTAGACGACGCCGGTCTCGGTCCGGCCGACCTGGTGCCGGTCGACGAGCTGGGTCACGGCCCAGCGCGCGTCGGAGGCGGTCCACTCGCGGGGCAGGCTCTGGTTCTCGGGCAGGCCGTGCGGGTCCAGCTCGATCCCCGTCCGGGTGAACCGGAAGTCCACGGCTCCCACGGCCCGCCGGCTCTGCCGGTCCGTGCCGGCGGTCACCGCGGGCCGGTGCTCGCCCGGCCGCAGCGGGCCGGGTTCGCGCAGGTCGGTGGGGACGTGCGGGGCGCCCTCCGCGGTGTGCAGGTCCGCCAGCACGTCCACGCGGGTGGGGGCGAGCTCCTCCAGACGGGAGACCGTCTCGTGGAACACGTCCCCGTGGTCCTGGTGGACCAGCGGGCCCAGGAGGAGCCGGAGGCTCTCCGCGGTGTCGACCACCGACAGGTCTGCGGGGTCCGGCAGGGAGTCGTGGTCGATGATCACCCGGGCGTAGGGGTCCTGGTGGTCGTCCCCGAAGTCGAGGCGGACGCTGACCAGCGTCTCCGGCGTCCCGTCCGCGTCCGCGGTCGCCCGCACCTGTTCCCGGACGTAGGCGTCCACCCTGCGCTGGAGTTCGCCCCTGGCGGCCTCCTGCTGCGGGCGCGTCAGACCGCCCTCGACGGACACGTCGACGGGGAGGGTGATCTCCACGCCCAGCTGCCCGGAGTCGAACAGGACACGGGAGACGGTCAGGGTGCGGCCGTCCAGGTCGACCTCGGTTCCCCGGAGGGTGTGCCGCGCACGGAGGTCGTCCCAGGCCCGCAGGGGGCTGGTGGGCTGGTCCTCGGTCGGGCGGTGGACCAGGTGGGCCCCGTCGCGCGAGAGTCCCTCGGTGCGGACCCCGTCGGCCTCCCCCACCCAGTAGTACGTCCGGCCGTCCTCCAGGTACACCCGGCGCTCGGCCGGGACGCCGTCGTGCGCGTCGTCGACGTGGTTCAGCAGGTCCGCGGACGACCAGGTCCGCGGGTACATGGTCCGCAGGCCGTCGTCGTCGTCCCGGACCCGCCAGCGGGTCGGGAAGTCGGCGAGCGGGGAGTTCGGCGCGACGGTCGGGTCGAGGAAGGCCACCCGGGCCCGGTAGGTGCCGTTGTGGACCGGGGGCCGGGTCTCGACGACCTGGGCGCCGTGCGCCCGGAGCGCGTTCTCCCGGCCGGGCAGCTGAAGGTCCAGCTCGTGGTGCAGGCCGGTGAGGTTCTGCCGGTCGCCGTAGCGGACGACGTCCTCGGCGCGCTGGCCGAACGCCCCGAAGGCCCGGGCCGGGTCGTCGGGAGCGGGACGGTGCGGGGCGTTCAGCGGCGGATCCACGTCCGGCTGCACGTCCGCCGGACGGAACGACAGGAACTGCTCCCCCCGGACCTCGCCCTCGATCCGCACCCCGGCGTACTCACCGGTCCAGCGGTGCCGGCTCCCGCCGAGCGGGACGACGGCGTTGGTCCCCAGCGCGTGCAGGTACGCCTGCTCGGCCGCGTACACCGCGTCCTCGCTCGTCCAGTTGCGCGGGAACATCCGCCGGTGGGCGGGCCCGGTGGTCAGCAGGTCACCGGCCGCGGACAGCGTGTCCACCCGGCGGGCACGGGACGGACCCGCGGCGGGCTCCGCCGAGAAGTCGGCGACCACGACCCCGTTGCGCTCCACCCGGACCACCCGCTCGGGCGCCGTCCGGTCCGAGCCGACCGGCGGCAACAGGTGGCCGCCCGGACTGCGGGTGTCGCCGAACAGCGACGACTGCCGGGCGTCCAGGCCGAAGGCCGCCCGGCGCGGGAGCCCGTGGGCGGTCGGCCCGGCCGGCGCGGCGCCGAGGGCCTGCTCGATCACGGCGCCCAGCTCGCGCAGGTTCCGCGGGGCGAGCGCGAACCGGATGTCGGTGTCGTCCGTGATGATCCCGGCGTCCTGGTCGAAGCGGACCCGGTCGTTGCCCGCGTGGGTGCCGCCCATCAGCCCGGCGTCGGGGTACGAGGGCCGGGGGCGGATCTCGTGCTCGACGACCGTGCGGTCGCCGTTCCCGTCGACGGTCTCCTCGTGGAGGCGTCGCTCCCGGTACTCGTCGGGCAGGCCGAACAGGTGGCCGATCTCGTGGGCCAGGACGGTCCGGGTCGTGCCCAGGCCCCATGCCTCCTGGGTCTCACGGACCTCTCCCTCGAAGACCTCGACCCGGTGGTGCGCCCGGTCGGGGTCCGTGACGAACTCGGTCCGCACCACCAGGACGTCGCCGTCCGGCAGCCGGTGCCCGGTGTTGTAGTACTCGTCCACGCTCTGCCGGGCGCGGTTCCGCAGGTTCCGCAGGGCCGTGGTGTGGTCCTGACCGGCCGGCAGCCCCGAAGTGTCGAGGTGGATCCGCACCACGACCTCGACCGCCGGGGTGCCGTCCACGAGGACGGCACGGCCGGCCTGGAACCGCCGGTGACCGGTGGCGTCGCTGCTGTGCCGCGCCGGGTCGGCGGGCGCCTCGACCTCGACCGTCCTGAGGACCCGGGCGATCGTCAGGTCCGTCGCGGGTGCCTCGTACGCCGGGCGCACCGGGTGCGCCGCCCCGTCCCCGTCCCCGTCCGTGTCCGTGTCCACGGAGCGGACGTCGGAGTCGGAGTCGGAGCCGTGGACCGACTCCATGTCGTCGTCGGAGGACAGGAAGTCGAGCGTGGAGTCGGTGGCGTAGTCCATCTCCTCGTCGGAGTCCCGGTACAGGTCCATGGCCTCGTCCTCGTCCCCGTCGGAGAGGAGACGGCCGTCCTGCGGACCGGGCCCGTGGTCGGAGCCCTCGTCCGAACGCGGGGGGTCCGGCGCGAACAGCTGCTCGACCGGGCCCGGGGCGGCCCGCCGGCCGGTGCCGCGCTCGGGCACCGGGATGGTGAGCTGGGGCGGCGGGGTGTGGCCGTCCGCGACCGCGAAGTCGACGATCCGGTACTCCGCGTCCCGCAGCACCGTGATCTCGACCTCGGCGAACCGCACCCGGACCTGGAACCCGTCCTCGACCAGCGTCTCCTCCTCGATCCGCCGGCCGTTGGCGGCCGCGAAGAGCCGCTCCTCCGGCGTCCACTCCCTCGGCAGGCCGCGGCCCGCCGCGGCGCTGAGGTCCGGGCTGACGTGGCCGGCGGGCACCGGGTTCAGGGACATCGCGACGACGGTGTCCGGGCGCCTGCCGGTACCGGAGGACCCCGGCTCGGCGAGCGGGGCGGAACGGGGCGCGTCCGCCGGCAGGCGCACACCGGGCTGCTCGTCCGCCGGACGGTGGATCAGGTGCCGACCGTCCCGGGTGATGCCCTCGATCCGGACACCGTCGTCGGTGACGCCGGTCCAGTGGACGGCGCCGTTCACGACGCGGTCGTCGGCCCGGTTCCGGCCGTGGTGGGCCTCCTCGACGGCGTCCAGGACGTGATCGGCGTGCCAGTCCCGCGGGTAGAACATGTGGGACTGGTTGTCCGCGCGGGTGTGCCAGCGGGAGGGGAAGGCCTCCATCGGCGCCCTCGGGGCGACGACCGGGTCGAGGAACCAGACCTGGGCGCGGTAGGTCCCGTTGGGGTGGGCGGCGAAGGCCGTCCCGATCCGCACGCCCTTCCGCTGGCCGGCCTGGTCGACCCGGGGGCGGTCGCCGTCCCCGTACCCGATCCGCTCCGGCGGCTGGTGGTGGACGCCGGCGAGTGTCTGCCGGTCGCCGTAGCGCACGAGGTCCCCGACCCGCTGGTCGAAACCGGCCGGGAACGGGCGCCACGGCAGGTGCGAAGCCGCGCCCAGCCCGCTCTGGTCGTCGGACGGACGGAAGGAGACGATCTCCGGTACCTCGAACGGGCCGCCCGTCCGGCGCTCGATCCGGAGGACGACCCGGCCCTCGATCCGCACCCCGCCGTACTCACCGGTCCACGCCCAGGAGACCGGGCTGAGCTCGGTGAACGCCTCGTCGCCCCGGCGGAGCGCGTGCTGGTACGCCTGCTCCGCCGCGTAGACCGCGTCGTCGGACGTCCAGTGCTCCGGGAACATGGTGCGGCCGCGGTCCTGGACGGCCGGACCGGCCGCGAGGTCGCCGGCCAGCCGGTGGTGGCCGGTCGCCGCGCCGTCGGCCGGGCCGCCGAAGACCCGGAAGGTGCCGTTGCGGTTCTCCGAGCCCGGGATCCGGGTCGGCTCCGGCCGGTCGGAGCCGGGCTGCGGGAACAGGTGGCCGCCGCCGTCGCGCCCGCCGCTCGACACCCGCCGGCCGGTCCCGTTCAGGTCGCCGTACAGCGCGGTGCGCCGGGCGTCCTCGTTCACCCGGGGACGCGGCGGGTGGGTGCCGTCCGGCCCGGGCCCGCGGTCGGCGCCGAAGGCGAGGTCGATCACGGCGCCCAGCTGCCGCAGGTTGCGCGCGCGCAGCACGGGCCGCGCGTCGGGGACGCCCGGGGCGGCGGGCCGGTTGTTGGTGTCGGCCATGGGCCGGCCGAAGCGGTCACGGGTGTAGGAGCCCATCAGACCGCCGTCGAGGTGGACCGGCCGGCGGCGGTCCACGCGGGAGTGGCCCTCGCGGTACTCGTCCGGCAGCCCGAGCAGGTGGCCGACCTCGTGGACGAGGGTCGAGGCCGGGGTCTGGAGGTCCCAGTTCTCGTGGCTCGCCCGGATCGGGCCCGGGTGGACGGCCACGGTGCGGTGCGCGAGGGCGGGATCCTGGACGAACTCGACCCGCACCCGCAGCCGGTCGCCGCTGGGCAGCCGCTGGTCGCCGTTGTAGGTCTCCGCCAGCCCGGCGCGGGCCCGGCCGGCCAGGTCGTTGAGCAGGCGCACGGCGTGCGGGTCCGCCAGGTTCAGCCGGCTGACGTCCAGGTGCAGCCTGACGCTCACCAGCGACTCGGTGTCACCGTCGGCGAGCCTGATCCGGCTCACCGAGAACGCCTGGAGCTCGCGGGCCTCCAGGCTGCGGTCGAAGGGGTCCGTCGGTGGACGGACCTCGTGGGTGCCGAGCACCTGGTGCTGCTCGGGCCCGGGCCGGGTCAGCTGGTGCGGCACGCGCTGGTCCGGCTGGCCCCAGAAGTCGGTGATGCGGTCGTTCTCGATCCGCACCGTCAGCCGCACCCCGGCGAAGGTGCCGTGGACCTGCTCGGGCGCGGTCGTGCCCCCGCGCGGCACGGGGCCGGCCGGGACGCGGTGCGTCGAGCCCGCGACCACGCTCGCGGCGTACCGGGCCTCGTCGGCCGTCCACTCGCGCGGCAGGTTGCGGCCCTCGGTCGGGCGGTCCCACGCGGACGCCGCGAAGTACCGTCGCCGGCCGTCGAGCATCGACTCGCCGGACACGCTGCGCGGTGCCGGCGGCGCCTGCGGCTGGTCCTCCGAGGTCAGGACCTCGGCCAGCCGGTTCGCGCCCGCCGCCTCGTGCAGCCGCGGCAGGGCCTGCTCGATGGTGGGGTCCTGCCCGGGTTCGAGCCGGACCTCGGTGGCGTCGGCGTCCCCGGTGAACTCCAGCCGGAGGTCCATCGGGGTGTCGCTGCCGTCCCGGTGCCCGTCGACGTACGTCTCGGCGGCCTGCAGCAACGTCCCCTCGGCCTGCCGGAGGTCGGCCCCGGTGGTGTGCTCGCCGCCCACCAGCCTGACCCGGGCGGTGATCCGGACGACCTCCGAGCCGTCGAACATGAGGTCGCGGCGGACCCGGACCGGCCCGAGGCCGGTCAGCTGCACCTCGGTGCCCTGGCGGGCCGTCGTGGAGGCGGGGCCGCGGTAGTCGGGGTTGTCGAGCGTCTGGTGCGGGGACGGACGGTGGAAGTAGAGGGTGCCGTCCGGACCGAACCGGCCCTCGATCCACACGCCGTCCGCCCGGCCGACCACGAGACGGGAGCCGTCGTCCTCCTGGCGGGTGAGGAGCGGGTGGTCGAGCGCGGCGGTGACGTGCGCGGTGAGCTGGGGCCCGCTCCAGTGCTCCGGGTAGTACACCGTCCCGGGATCGAGCGCCGACCGGTGCCAGCGCGAGGGGAACTGCGTGGCCGGGGCGCCCTGGCCGACCGCCGGGTCCAGGTGCACCCCGACGACCCGGGTCGTGCCGTTGGGCAGGGTCACCCTCGTCTGGTCGCCCACCAGGGCGGGCGCGCGGCGCGGGGTCCCCGTCACCGTGCCGTCCAGGTCGACGGGTTGCCAGGCGGAGGCCGCGGACCGCTGCGTCGCGGAGACGAGGGTGGGAGCGGGCTGCGCCTCGGCGTCCGGCGGAATCGGCGAGCCGTGCAGTTGCGGGAGGTCCCGCTGGTCACCGACGCCGTTGACGGCGACGATCTGCCCGTCCTCCACGTGGACCTGGATCCGGACGTCGCCGATGCGGCCCTCGACGACCTCGGTCACGGTCGAGCCGTGCACGCTCTCCTGCTGGTTGAGGAGCTGGACCGCCGCCCAGCGCGTGTCGCGGGCGGTCCACTCGCGGGGCAGGCTCCGGTCGACGGGAAGGTCGCGCGGGTCGGCGACCGCGGCCGCGTGGCTGAACCGCGCGTCCAGGTCACGCAGCTGCCGCACGGTCTGCTGGTCCCACCCGGCCAGCACGGCGGGCGCGTGCTCGCCCGGCCGCAGCGGGCCGGGTTCGCGCAGGTCGGCGGGGACGCGGGGGGCGCCCTGCTGGGCGACCAGGTCCGCGAACGGGGTCGTGAAGTCGCTCAGTGCGGCGGTGATCCCGTTGAACACGTGGTCCTGGCCCTGGACGGCCAGCGGGCCGAGGACGCTCGACACGCCCGACATCCCGTCGGGGCGCACGACCATCTCGGAGAAGACGTCCGGACGTCCGGGGGCGAAGTCGAGGACGACGGCGACCAGCCTCGGCGGCACCCCGTTCGTGCCCGCGGTCTCCAGCGCCCGCTCCTGGACGTAGTCGTTCACCCTGCGCTGGATCTCGTCCTCGGCGAACGCGCGCAGCTCCGGCGTCACGGGGCCCTCGACGACCGTGCGCACGGGGACGGTGATCCGCAGGCCCTCCTGCCCGGAGTCGAACAGGACCCGGGCCGTGGAGAACGGTCGGTCGCCCATCCAGGTCCCGGTGGCGGGCGAGGTGCGGAGCACCCGCCGCTGGTCCCACGCCGTCATGGGCTGCGTGTCGGTCGGACGGTGGGCCAGGTGCGCCCCGTCGCGGGAGAGTCCCTCGATGCGGACCCCGTCGGCCTCCCCCACCCAGTAGTACGTCCGGCCGTCCTCCAGGTACACCCGCTGATCGTCCGGGACGCCGTCGTGCGCGTCGTCGACGACGGCCAGCAGGTCCTCGGCCACCCAGTCCCGCGGGTACATGGTGCGCCCGCTCCCGCCGTCGGCGTTGCCGCGGAACCGCCAGCGGGTCGCGAAACGGGCGAGCGGGGAGGTCGGCGCGACGGTCGGGTCGAGGAAAGCCGCCCGGGTCCGGTACGTGCCGTTGTGGATCGGGGGGGTGGTCTCGACGATCCTGACGCCGTGCGCCCGAAGCGTGTTCGCCGGGTTCGCCACGTGCGCCGGGTTCAGCTCGTGGTGCAGGCCGGTGAGGTTCTGCCGGTCGCCGTAGCGGACGACGTCCTCGGCGCGCTGGCCGAACGCCCCGAAGGCCCGGGCCGGGTCGTCGGGGACGGGACGGTGCGGGGCGTTCAGCGGCGGGTCCACGTCCGGCTGCACGTCCGCCGGGCGGAACGACAGGAACTGCTCCCCCCGGACCTCGCCCTCGATCCGCACCCCGGCGTACTCGCCGGTCCAGCGGTGCCGGCTCCCGCCGAGCGGGACGACGGCGTTGGTGCCCAGCGCGTGCAGGTACGCCTGCTCGGCCGCGTACACCGCGTCCTCGCTCGTCCAGTTGCGCGGGAACATCCGCCGGTGGGCGGGCCCGGTGGTCAGCAGGTCACCGGCCGCGGACAGGGTGTCCACCCGGCGGGCACGGGACGGACCGGCCGGGGGCTCCGCCGAGAAGTCGGCGACCACGACCCCGTTGCGCTCCACCCGGACCACCCGCTCGGGCGCCGTCCGGTCCGAGCCGATCGGCGGCAGCAGGTGGCCGCCCGGACTGCGGGTGTCGCCGAACAGCGACGACTGCCGGGCGTCCAGGCCGAAGGCCGCCCGGCGCGGGAGGTCGTGGCCGGTGGTGGGCAGGGTGTGCGTGGCGCCGAGGGCGTGCTCGATCGCCTGGCCCAGCTCGCGCAGGTTCCGCGGGGCGAGCGTGAACCGCATCGGGGTGTCGTCCGCGTTGACCGCGGCGTCCATGTCGACCCGGGGGCGGCCGTGGCCGGCGAGGGTGCCGGCCATCAGGCCCGCGTCGGTGTGGACGGTCCGGGGGTGGACCTCCAGCGAGACGACCGCGGGGTTGCCGTTCTGGTCGGTCCCCTCCTCGTAGAGGCGCCGCTCCCGGTACTCGTCGGGCAGGCCGAACAGGTGGCCGATCTCGTGGCCCAGGATGGCCCGGCCCGTGTGCAGACCCCAGATGTCGGAGTGCTCGCGCACCTCCCCGTCCAGGACCCGCACCCGGTGGTGCGCCTGGCCCGCGTCCTCGACGAACTCGGTCCGCACCACCAGGACGTCGCCGTCCGGCAGCCGGTGCCCGGTGTTGTAGTACTCGTCGACGCTCTGCTGGGCGCGCTCCCGCAGGTTCCGCAGGGCCGTGGTGTGGTCCTGACCGGCCGGCAGCCCCGAAGTGTCGAGGTGGATCCGCACGACGGCCTCGACCGCCGGGCTGCCGTCCAGCAGGAGGCCGCGGGCGGCCTGGAACCGCCGGAGGCGGGTGGAGACGCTGCCGTGCAGCGCCGTGTTCGCGGGTGCGGTGACCTCGACCGGATCGAGGACCATGGCGAACCTCAGGTCCGGCGCGGGCGCCTCGTGCGCCGGCCGGACCCGGTTCGGCTGCTGCAGCGGTGCCTCGTCCAGGTCCATGTGCAGGTCCGAGTGCAGGTCCGACGCCGAGTCCCGGTCCTCGGAGCTGCGGTCGGAACCGGCGTCGGAACCGCCCTCCCACTCCATGCCCTCGTCGTCGGAGGACAGCATGAGGTCCAGCGAGTCCGCCTCGGACCTGTCGTCGACGTCCGAGTACTGGTCCATGGCCTCGTCCTGAGAGGAGTCCCAGGACGACTCGCTGCCCGCGTCCGATTGGAGGTCCGTGTCCCCGTCCGCGTCCGGGCGCGGACTCGAAGAGGACGCATCCGCCCTGCTGGTGGAATGCGGAAGGAGCGGCTCTGCTTCGGGGCCCGTCTGCCCGGGGTTCCGCTCGGGGACGATCTTGCGGCCCTGGGAGGCGAAAGCCTGGTCCGGGGAGCCGTAGATGTCGATGATGCGGTACGAGTCCCAGTCCCGGACGACCGTGATCCGGATCCCTTGGTGCTCGACCTCACCGGTCTCGGTCCGCAGGCCCGTGGCGGGGTCCACGCCCGTGCGGTCCGAGCCGATCCGCGAGCCCTGCACCGCCGCGTACCTGGCCTCCGCCAGGGTCCACTCGGGCGGCAGGTTCCGGCCCGGCCGGGGGGTGCCGGCGCCCCCGCCGGGAGGGTCGCCCGACCCGTCCCAGGCCGCGAGCCCGGCGGAGAAGGCGTCTCCGGAACCCATCCCCTCGTCCACCGCCCGGCTGACGGTCGCGGGACGCTCGCCGGTGCCCGGGGTCCCGGGCACGACCAGCGGCCCGTGCGGCGAGGCACCGGCCGGCGCGCCCGGCTGATCGGCCGTCGGACGGTGGATCAGGTGCCGTCCGTCCCGGGTGACGCCCTCGATCCGGACGCCGTCCGCCTCCCCGGTCCAGTGGACGGTGCCGTCGTTGCGGGTGTCTCCCCCGGTTCGGTTCGCGTAGGCACGGTCCACCGCGGAGAGCACCTGCCCGGGCGTCCAGCCCGCCGGGTAGAAGGTCTGCGTCGGGCTGTCCTCGCGGCGGTGCCAGCGGGAGGGGAACTCCGACAGCGGCGTGCCCGGAGTGACACCGGGCTCCAGGAACCAGACGGCCGCGCGGTAGGTCCCGTTGGGGTTGGCCTCCGCCGCCGGTCCGACGGCGATCCCGCGCCGACGGCCGGCCTCCTCGGTCGGCCGGTGGTGCCCGCCCGACAGGGTGAGCCGGTCGCCGTAGCGGACGAGGTCCTCGACCCGGTGGTCGAGGGACCCGTCGGTACGGCGCCACGGCAGGTACGCCGGTGCGTCCAGGCCGCCCTGGTCGTCGGAGGGCCGGAAGTAGGTGATCTGCCCCGCCTCGGTCCGGCCCTCGACCCGGACGCCGCCGTACTCGCCGGTCCACCGGTACGAGGTCGGCCCGGTCTCCGTGGTCGCGCCGGTGCGCCGGGCGTGCTGGTACGCCTGCTCCGCGGCGTACACCGCGTCGTCCGCCGTCCAGTGCTCGGGGAACATCGTCCGGCTGCGCCTCGGCGCAGCCAGGTCGCCCGCCGGGGTGCCGGTCCGCGTCGCCGTCGCGTCGGCCGCTCCTTCGGACACCACCCTGAAGGTGCCGTTGCGGTTCTCGGAGCCGGCCGGCCTCGGCGGCCTCGGCCGCTCCGATCCCGCCGGCGGGTAGAGGTGGCCGCTCCCGTCCCGGCCGCCGTACAGCGCGATGCGGCGCGTGTCCTCCGTCACCAGGGGCCTCGCCGGGGCGCCGCCCGGCTCCGGGCCGCGGTCCCTGCCGAAGGCGATGTCGACCACCGCGCCCAGCTGGCGCAGGTTCCGCGTCGCGAGTGCCCGCGAGGGGTCGATGACGTTCGGCCCGATGGCCATGTGGTCCTGGTCCACCGGGTAGCGGCCGAAGCTGTCGACGTGGCGGCCGCCCATCAGGCCGCCGTCCACGTACACCGGCCGTGCGCCCCTGGACGCCTCCCGGTACTCGTCGGGCAGGCCCAGGAGGTGACCCACCTCGTGCGCGACCACCCCGCCGGTGGTGTCCAGACTCCACGTCCGGTGGTTCTCCCGGTCCGTCTCCGGGAGGACATTGACGGTGTGGTGGCTCTCCGCCTCGGTCTCGACGAACCGGAGCTCGACGCGCAGCCGGTCGCCGCTGGGCAGCCGCTGGCCGACGTCGTAGATCTCCCTGACGCCCTCCCTGGCCGAGTCCCGCAGCGCGTCCAGTGCCCGGACGGTGGCGGGGTCGGCCAGGTCCAGCGTCGAGGTCTCCAGTCGCACCCGCACCGTCAGCACGGTCTCGGTGTCGCCGTCCGCCAGCCTGATGCGGGTGGCCTCGAAGCGCTGGACCACGCGGACGTCCAGGCTCCGGTCGAACGCGTTGCCCGGCGGGACGACCTCGTGGGTGCCGATCACCCGGTGCGGCTCGGGCTGCGGCGCGGTCAGCTGCGGGCAGAACCGCTGGTGCGGCTCGCCCCAGACGTCGGTGATGACCCCGTGCTCCACCCGCACGTTCACCCGCACACCGGCGAAGGTGCCCCGGTGGACCACCGGCGCGGGCGTGCCCGGGCCGGCGACGGCGGCCGGCCTGGTCCGCATGATCTCGCGCGCGGCGTACCTGGCCTCGTCCGCGGTCCACTCCCGGGGGAGGCCGCGACCCGGCCGGTCCCAGGCCTCGGCCGTGAAGTGCGGCCGGAGCCCGGTCGCCCAGTGGTGGCCGCCGTGCGCCTCCACCGGGTCCGGGATTCCGTCGAGGTGCCGCTCCAGGACGAACAGCAGGTCGTGCGCACCCGCCCCCTCGTACAGGCGGGGCAGGGCGGCCCGGAGGGTCGGCGCGTCGCCGAGACCGACCACGGTCGCCGGGACGTCCGGGTCGTCGGTGAACTCCAGCCGCAGGTCCAGCCGCCGCGAACCGTCCCGGTGACTCTCCAGGTACGGCTCGACCTGCGCCCGCAGGGCGTCCTGCGCGCGGTGCAGCTCGGTCTCACCGGCCAGGGCGCCCGGGGTCAGCCGGATCCTGGCGGTGACCTGGACGCCGGAGTCGGCGCCGTCCGCACCGTCGTCGTCGAAGCGCACCTTCCGGATCTCCACCGGCCCGAGGTCCGGGAGCGGGTGCGGCTCCCCGACAGCCGCCACCCCCGCCACGGGCCAGGGGTGGTCCCCGTGCTGGGGAGCCGGCTGCCAGTCGTACGGGCGGTGGAAGAGGAAGTCGCCGTTCGGACCGAACAGCCCGACGATCGAGACGCCGCCGGAGTCGCCGACGACCAGCGAGTGGCCGCCGTCCGCCGGGCCGCCGTACCAGGCGTTCGCCATCGCCTCCTGGACGTGGTGCGCGGTGACCGCCGCCGTCCAGCCCTCCGGGTAGTGCGCCTGCCCGGGCGCGCCCACCGGGCGCCTCCAGCGGGACGGGAACGCGGCGATCGGGGCGTCCGCGGCGATGCCGTCCGCGAGGTGCCAGGTGTCGTACGTCCGGACCACGCCGTTCGGCTCGGTCACCGGCTGCGGTCCGGACGCCGTCCGCTCCGCCCGCGGCGGGGGCGTGACCGCCCCGTCGGACGTGAACGTCTGCCAGCCGGGGTTCCGCAGGGCGGCCGGCAGCGCGTCCTGCGGGCCGACGGGCGCGGTCCCGGCAGGCGCGGTCTCGGGCGCGGTCCCGGCAGGCGCGGTCTCGGGCGCGGTCTGCTGCCCCTCCGCTCCCTCGGTCGGTGCGGGCCCGGATCCGGGCTCGTCGGAGGCCCGGACGGTGTGCGGTATCTCGCCGAGGGTGCGCTCCGGCCGGGAGAGCTGGGACGGGAAGGTCTGGCCCGGGGCCCCGAAGAAGTCGACGATCAGGTCGTTCTCGGTCCGGACCCTGATCCGGATCCCGCCGACCGTCACCTCGTCGGCCGGAGCCGCCGGGGCGGGCCGCTCGTCCATCGCCTTCTGCACGGCGTGCATGGCGTCCAGGCGGGTCCATGCGGACGGCAGGCCGACGTTGACGCCGTCCTTGACCCCCGGGGCGAACCTCGGCCAGCCGTTCGGCGTGTCCGCTCCCAGCTGGGGCAGGGTCGCCGGACGCTCGCCCGTTCCGGGCGTGCCGGGCGCACGCAGCGGCGGCACCTCGGGGCGCGGGTCGCCGTGGGGCGTCCAGTCCGAATCCCCGGCGTGCCAGCCGGCCAGGCCGAGGAGCTCGGAGAGCGGCATCCGGTCCGGGTCGGCGAGGTCCGGCAGGTAGGTGCGCAGGTCGAGGTCCCGGGTGCCGGCGTCTGCGGCGAGGGGGACGCTCAGCCCGTCCCTGGCCGCGACCTTCGTGAACTCGATCTCGAACCGGGCCGGCGGATCGCCCTCGCCCGAGTGCAGGCGGACGTACGCCTCCGCGGCGTTGCGCACCGCCATCTGGTGGCGCACGACCGTGATCTGCGGCGTCCCGGGCGGGAAGTCCAGGTGCACCTTGGCGGTGAGGAGCAGGCCGGTCTGGCCGGCGGCGAAGCGGACGTGCTGGACGACCGCCCGGCGGCTCCCGAAACTCATCGAACCGGGGGAGGACTTCGCGGTCACCTCCTTCCAGTCCCACCGGGTGATCGGCTGCTCGGCCGTCGGGCGGTGGACGAGGTGGAGCCCGTCCCGGGTGATCCCCTCGATCCGGACGCCGCGCGCCTCGCCCACCCAGTGCTCGTCACCGTCGCCCCGGGGCCGGGGGTCGCGCCGGGCCGCGTACGCCGCCTCCACGGCGGAGAGGACCTCGTGCGGCGTCCAGCCCTTGGGGTACATCGTGTGCGGCGCCTCGTCCGCGCTGCGGTGCCAGCGGGTGTCGAAGGTCGACAGCGGCGATCCGGGGGCGACCTTCGGGTCGAGGAACCACGCGGTCGCCCGATACGTGCCGTTCTCGTTCTCGCGCTGCGGAGGGCCGATCATGAGGCCCTTGGCCATGGCGGCCGCCACGGGCGGCGCGTGGTGCGCACCGGTGAGGGTCTGCCGGTCGCCGTAGCGGGCGTGGTCCTCCGCGCCCAGCGCGAAGGTGCGCTCCACCGGGCGCATCGGCTGGAAACTCGGGGTCGCCAGGGCGCCCTGGTCCTCGGACGGCCGGAAGGAGGTGAACTCCCCGCCCGTCACCCGGCCCTCGATCCGCACCCCGCCGTACTCGCCCACCCAGCGGTACGAGCCGGGCCCCTGCTCGGTGACCAGCCCGGTGCGACGGGCACTGTGGTAGGCCTGCTCGGCCGCGTACACGGCGTCGTCGGACGTCCAGTGCGCGGGGAACATGGTCCGCGTCCGACGGGGCGGCTCCTCGCCGTCCGGCTCCGGGCGGCGCGCGGGCACCGCGAGGTCGCCGGCCAGTCCGTGGCTGCGCACCCGCTCGGGGCCGGGATCGCGGTCGGCGACCTTGAACGTGCCGTTGCGGTGCTCCGAGTCCGGGATCCGTTCCGGCCGGGGGCGGTCGGAACCGGGCGCGGGGTACAGGTGTCCCCCGCTGCCGTCCGACGGGCCGTACAGGGCCGCACGGCGGACGTCCTCGCCGAAGGCCACCCTGGACGGCGGGCCGCCGCGGTCGGCCGGGCCGCCGGGGAGGTCGAACAGCGGGTCCACGACGGCACCGAGTTCCCGCAGGTAGCGGACCGGGAGCCCCGGGGCGGCCAGCTCGGCCGCGGCGGCCCCCCGGTGGTCCTGGTCCACGAGGGGCAGGCCGGACCGGTCCAGGTACGGGGTGCCCATGAGCGCGTTGTCCTGGTGGACGGGCCGCGGGCCGCCGGTCGCCTCGCGGTACTCGTCGGGGAGGCCGAGGGCGTGCCCGAGCTCGTGGGCGAGCACCCGCTCGGTGGTGCCGACGCTCCACTCCGTCAGGCTCTCCCGGGCGAGGACCGGGTGGACCGTGACGGTGTGGTGGGCGTCCTCCCGTCGGTCGGTGAACTCCACCTCGACCCGCAGCAGGTCCCCGCCGGGAAGCCGCTGCCCCCGGTTGAACTGCTCGTCGACACCGCGCCGGGCCCGGTCGCGCAGGCCGTCCAGCCGGGGGTCGTCCTGACCCGACGCGCCGAGCGGCGAGGTGTCGAGGTGCACCCGCAGCTTCAGCACCGTCTGGGTGTCGCCGTCGGCCAGCCGGATCCGGCCGGCCTCGAACGACTGCAGGGAGCGCTCCCCGACCCTCGCCAGGAACGCGTCGGAGGGCGGCCGAACCTCCGCCGTGGCGAGGACCTGGTGCGGCCGGTTCTCCCGGCCCGACGGCCGGAGCCCGTGGTCGCCGGGGACGCCCTCGATACTGCTGATCAACCCGTCCGTGATCCGGACCGCGATGCCGGCGCCGGCGAACCTGCCCTTCAGGCGCACCGCCCCCTTCGGGGGGAGGCCGCCGTCCGTCCTCGCCTCCGCCTGCCTGCGGACCTGGTCGGCCGCGAACAGCACGTCGTCGGCGGTCCAGTGCGACGGCAACCCGCGGTGCGGCCGGGTCCAGGCCTCGTCGGTGAAGTGCCCGCGCAGCGATTCCCGTTCCTGCCCCATCCGGTCCGCGGTCCGGGGCGGCTGCTCGTCGGGGCGGGGCGGACCGGGCTCGCGCAGGCTGCCGGGCACGGGCTTCGGCAGGCTCTCCGCGCGGACCGGGTCCAGCACGGAGGCCGGCGCGTGCCGCTCCAGCAGGCCGCGCAGGCCGTCCGGCCCCGCCGCGTCCAGCAGCGGGCCCAGGTGCCGCGCCAGGTCGTGGTCCGTGTCGTCGTCGATCCTCGCGCTGCTGAACGCGTCGTCCGGGTCGTCGGTGAACCGGAGCCGCAGGTCCAGGACCGTCCCGTCGCCGGCCTGCCGGGAGACGTACTGCTGGGCGAGGACCCGGAGGCGCTCGTGCGCGTAGTCCAGCTGCACGAACGACAGCGGCTCCGTCGGCTCCAGGTGGAGCCGGGCGGTGACCTGAAGGCCCTCCTGGCCGTTGTCGAACAGCACCCGCCGGACGGTGACCGGGCGGGTCCCGCCGTCCAGCGGGAGGGCGACCGGCTCGGAGCGCGTGGTAACGGCCGCGTCGTCCCAGCGGCGGTACCCGGTGTGCGGCTGGAGGTCGGCCGGCCGGTGGGTCAGGATCGCGCCGTCCCGGCTGAGCCCCTCGATCCGGACGCCGTGCGCCTCGCCGATCCAGTGCTCCGTCCCGTCCTCGCCCACCGGCGTGCTACGGCGGACCGGGCTGTCGTAAGCCGTCCGCGCCGCCCGGTCCGCCCGGTCGGGCGACCACTTCCTCGGGTAGAGCACCGTCTCCGGCGCGTCCGCCGACGTGCGCCAGCGGCTCGGCAGGGCCGCCTCCGAGGAGCCCGGCAGCAGGTTCGGGTCCAGGAACCAGACCTTCGCCCGGCTGGTGCCGTTCGGGTGGTCGGAGCCCTTGACCGGCACGACCTGGATGCCGGAGGCCCTCTGCTCGGCCGTACCGAGCCGGTGGTGGACCCCGGTCAGCGCCCGTCGGTCGCCGGGCGCCACGGGCTTGCCGAGCGCGGCCGCGTGGTCGGGCACGGGCCGGTTCGGGGCGTAGGGCGGCGGGTTCAGCCCGCTCTGGTCGTCGGAGGGGCGGAACGAGGTGATCGCGCCGCCGGTCGCGTCCCCCTCGATCCGCACGCCGGCGTACTCGCCCGTCCAGTGGACGGGGCCCGGGCCCCCGAGCCCGGCTGTCAGATACGCCTGCTCGGCCGCGTACACGGCCTCGTCCGCGTTCCAGTGCGGAGGGAAGAGGGTGCGGGCGGCGGTACCGCCGCCCGACGACGGCACCATGCGCAGTGATCCGTTGGGGTTCTCCTGGTACTTCGCGCCCGGGTGGGCCCGGTCGAAGCCCGGCGTCAGCAGGTGGCCGTCGTCGCCGCCCGGCCGGCCGTACAACGCGGCGTCGCGGACCTGCGGTTCGACCCCGGGACGCGGCGGAAGGCCCGTGGCGGCCCGGCTCTCGGGCCGGTGCTCGCCGGGCTGCCCGTCCCGGTCGCGGTCCGGGGTGAACGCGCCCTCGACGGCGGTGCCCACGGCGCGCAGGCCGTCCGGGAGCGGCCCCCGCGCGGCCCGGTCCGTGCCGGTCCCCTGGTAGACCTCCCGGTTGCCGTCGCGCAGACCGAGCACCCGTCCGATGTCGTGGCTGACCACGTCCCGGCTGACCCGCGTCCCCCAGTTGCCCTCGTCCTGACGGACGGTGCCGTCGTGCAGCCGCACCGTGTGGTGGGCGGTGGCGGGGGAGTCGACGAACTCGACCCGCACCCGCAGCACGCTGCCGTCGGGCAGCCGGTGGCCGTTGTTGTAGGCGTCGGCGACGCCGTCCAGGGCGCGGCGCTGCAGGGCGGCGACCCGCTCCGTCGGCTGCCGCAGGCTCGTGCTGTCAAGGTGCAGCCGCAGGACGAGTTCGGTGGCCCGCTCCCCGGTGGGCAGCGTGCCGCGCCGGGCCTCGTAGGGCCGCAGCGGGGAAGCCGCCTCGGTGGTGGGCCGGGGGCCGGCGGGCGGGTTGACCTGCGTCGCGGCGTAGCCCGGCCGGAGGTCCGAGCCGGCGACGGGCGGCGGCACGGGCGCGGTCACCTGCTGACCGGAGTCGGTCACCGGCTCGGCCTGGGGCTGGGCCTGGGGCTGGGGCTCGGGCTGGGACTGGGTGTGGGTCTGGCTCTGGGTCTGGGTCTGGGCCGACTGGTCCTGCTGGGCGGTGTGCTCCTGCGGGAGTGACGCGAGCGACGCGTTCCGCTCCTGCGGATTCGGCTGGACGGACGCCCCGTCGAGACCGACGGAGGAGGTCGACGAGGTGACGACGCGGTCCCCGGCCAGACCGGCGGTCTGCTGCTCGACCGACGGCCCGCCCGGTGACAGGGGCGGCCCCTGGTGCGCGGCGGCGGACGCCGTGGCCGGGGCGGACGTCTCGGCCGGGGCGGTCGCCGCGATCGGGGCGGACCTCTCGGGCGCGGCGGACGTCGTGGACGCGGCGGACGTCGTGGACGCGGCGGACGGGGCCGCCGTCTCGGACGTCGTGCGGACCGGCGCGGCCGGGGCGACCTCGCCGGCCCCCGGGTTCTGCGCCCCCGGCCCCTGGCTGACGGTCGGGCGGTTCGGGGACTGGCCCTGACCCGGGGTCTGGTTCGCGGCCTGGTTCGGAGTCTGGGTCTGGGTCTGGTTCTGCGAGGGGTTCGGGGACTGGTTCTGGCCCTGGGTCTGGGTCTGCCCCTGGGTCTGGGTCTGTCCCTGCGCCTGGCCCTGCTGCGGCCGGGCGGTCTCCCCGGTCCTCCCGGGCGCGTTCGGTGCGTCGCCCTGGTGCGACACGGTGGCGACCGGCGCGGGCGCCGGCATCCAGTCGTCGAAGACCTCCTCCAGCCGGGCGTGCCCGAACGCCTCCCGGAACAGTGCCGCGTACTCCTCCTGGGCGGACGTGTCGCTGTACGTGTCCTCGATCTGGCCCCGGCCGAAGGCCTCCCGGATCAGCGCCCGGTTGGCGTCGGCGTCGTTCCCGAAGACGTCCTCCAACTCGGCGTCGCCGTAGGCACGTCGGAAGGCCGAGGCGACGTCGCCGTCCGCCTCGCCGTGGGCGCCGCGCGAGAAGCCGAGCAGGTGCTCGCCCGCCCCTGACGACCCCTCTCCGCCCGAGCCGAGCTGCGGTCCGAGCCGGGGCACCAGGAGCGGGGCCGGGTTGCCGGAAAGGTTGCTCAGCACCGCCAGGATGGTCAGCGGGTGGTAGGGCGGGAAGTACTTGGACTGGCCTTCGCCGATCGCCTTGAACTGGGTGTCCTGCACCCAGGTCATGTACCGCTGCATCATCGGCGCCGCGGCGTGGTGCAGACCACGGGCCATCAGGCCCATCGCCATGCCCGAGCCGAAGGTGGCGAGCGTGGTGGTGAACTCGTGCTTGTCGGTGAAGAGCAGGTTGTAGAAGCCCTCGGTGAGGTTGCCCTGGACGCCCTCCTTGAGCTGCTCGCCGACCGCGTAGCCGAGGTGGAACATCCGGTTGCCCTGCGTCATGTGCTCGCCGACGTCCACCAGTCGGTCCGCGAGCGCGCCGACGCCGCGTTCGGCGAGGTTGTGGCCGCTCTTCTCCATGACCTCGCGCAGGCCCGCGCTCAGCGCGGCGTGGTCGACGCCGTTCTTGCCCCAGCCCTTGACGAAGGTCTCGCCGAACTCCTTGCCCAGGTTCCGGGCGGCGGTCTCGCCGATCTTCTCCTTGAGGTGCTTCTCGAAGGACTGGGTCATCCGCTCGACGAACTTGTCGGCCGCGGCCTTGCCGAAGCCGTGGCGCAGGAGGTTGTCCGAGGACTCCAGCAGCGTGCCGAGGTCGCGGGCGAAGGCCCGGGACGCCGACTTCTCCAGCCAGCTGCCGGTGCCCTCGGCCGCCGCCTTCTTCGCCGTGACGCCGGCGAGGTTCTCCAGCGTGCCGGTCCCGCTCTTGGCCGCTCCCTTGAGGCCGGCCTTCAGCGCCTCGTTCAGCGCGGCCCGGTCGCCGTGGATCATGAAGTCGGACAGCTTGTCGGCCGCCACCCGGCCGCCGGTCTTGCCGAGCAGCCGGCCGAGCAGCTTGCCGAGGCCCATCCCGATCAGGTTGAGCGGACCGGAGATCACACCGCCGATGACGCCGAACAGGACGGCCTGCTTGAGGGCGTCCTTGTCGATCTCCTTGCGGTTCCCCTGGCCGATCTGGATGCCCTGGATGATCAGGTCCATGGTCAGGCCGCTCATGATCCCCGCGAAGGTGTGCAGCAGGATCGTCTTGAACAGGAACTTCATCAACGTCGTCAGCACCGCGCGGGTGAAGATCGTCTTCAGGGTGATCCCGGCGAGGCTGGCGCCGAAGGTGAACGGCGCCCAGAGGATGGCCAGCGCGATCTCCAGCAGCAGCTGGACGAGCTGGGCGATGGCCATCCACTTGGTGTACTCGGCGGCCGTGGCCACGTCGTCGGCGCACTTCGCGAGCGCCGTGGCGGTCTTGGTCGCCGTGGCGATGTAGTCCGACGCGCCCTTCTCGCCGATGAACTGGCTCATCTGCTCGGAGAACTCCCGGGCGGCCTGGCCCTCGAACTGCTGCCGCGCCTTGACCGCGACCTCGGCGATCAGCCGCCGCAGCTCCGGCAGGTCCCTCGCGAGCTTCTGGTAGGCGTCCCGGACCTCGCGCAGATCGCCTTCCCGGATCTCCGGCCAGGGCATGCCGGTGACCTTGGAGAAGAAGTCCGCCGTCGTCTTGTCGACGACGATCGACGAGTAGGGCACGTGGATCAGCCTGCCGTTTCCGGTCGTTCCAGGGGTGGTGCGAAGCCTGCCGGTACCTGACGGCTAGCCGTGGTTGGCGATCTCGGTGGCGAGGTCGTCGGCGCGGTCGAGCTTGTCGGCGAGCTTCTCGCCGTTCTCGCCGACCGTGCCGACCACCTCACGGACCTTCTTGATCAGCTCGGTCAGGTTGGTGGTCGGGTCGTCGATCTGCTCGTGGTACTGCTTGCCGATCTCGTCGCTGCCGCCGACCGTCTTGTTGACCCGGTTGATGATCTCGACCTCGGCCTCGATCTCCTTCAGGAGGTTCTTGAGCTCGGTGAACTCGGCGAAGGCCTTCTTCATGTACTCGGTCTTCGCGAGCACGTTGGCGTCAGCCACCGAATTCCTCCTGCTTGCGGGTCTTCTTCTTCTCGACGTCGTCCGCGTAGCCGGGGCGCATCGCCCACAGCGGCTCCAGCAGGTCGTCCAGGTCGCTGCCGCCGGTCATCGACAGGCGCAGGGTGTCGCCGATGCCCTCGAACTCCCGGATCCGGGCGGCGACCTGCTCCCCCACCTTGGCGCGGGCCTCGTTGAGGAGGTCGGTGAGCAGCGCGCCGAGTTCGGCCGGGGCCTTGTCCCGGTAGCCGGTGGTGTGGAAGGTCAGCGCGAGGACCTGGCCCTGGGGGCCGACCTTCACCGTCACCAGGCGGTCCTTGGAGGTGACGGAGGCGGTGAGCTTCTCCAGCTCCGCCTGCGTCTCCTCGGCCTTGGCGAGCTGGTCGCGCATCGCCTCCATGGTCTGGGCGATCTGGTCCGCGAAGGGATTGCTCATGTGTCGTGCTTCCTCGTCGTTTCGTTCCGGTCGGGGTGGTGCGCCGGCCCTGTCGGTCCGGCGCACCGGCGTCGGTGGCCCCGGTCTCAGCGGCCGATGACGCCCTCGACGGCTCCGCTCTCGGTGCCCCAGACCTCTTCGTCCTCGGCCAGCCAGGTGGTGCGCTGGCGGTCCTTCTCGTTGCCGCCCGCACCGGCGCCGCCGCCCATGCCGGGCGGCATCATCGGCGGCATGGCGCCGCCGGAGCTGGTGGCCACCTGGCGGCCGGTCAGCGCCGCCTGTTCGGCCGCCGCGGCGCGGGCCGCGCGCTCGGCCGCCATGCGCTCGGTGGCCGCCTCGGCCGCGGCCTTCAGTCCGCTCGGGTCGCCGCCGGCGGCGAGGCCCCGCGCGCTCGTCCCGCCGACGGCGCCGGTGATCGGGGAGATCCCGCCCGGTCCCGTGAGGAGGGACCCGCCCGAGCCGCCGCCGGCGGAGCCGAGCAGGCCGACACCGCCGAGGCCCGACGCGCCGAGGCCGAAGTCGTTGGGCGCGAGCAGGTCGTCCTCGGTGCTCAGGTAGCTGTGGCCGAGGTCGTCGATGATCTGCCGGCTCTCGGAGACGGGGTTGCCGCGGCCGTCCAGGAGGGTGCCGTCCGGGGCGATGGTGTAGTCCCGGCCGACCACCATCGGGTTGCCGCGGTTGTCCAGGACGGGCCGGCCCTCGCCGTCCACCACCCGGCCGTCCTCGGTGACCCGGGAGCCGGTCGGCACCACGACGTTCCGGCCGCCGGAGCCGCCGGTTCCGCCGCCGACGCCACCGGTCCAGCTGCCGCTCCCGGGGCCGCCGCTCCCGATGCCGCCGAGCAGGTCGGGGACGTGCACGCCCGGGCCGGGGCTGCCCGTCCCGCCGCCCGGCAGGGTCGTTCCGCCACCCGGGAGGATCGGGCCGCTGCCGCCGCTGCCGCCGCCGGTGACGATCTCGGGCGGCTTCACGCCGCCGGGAAGGCTGGTGGGCGGCTTGGTGCCCCCACCGCCACCGCCGCCGGTGTTCCCGCCGATCCCGCCGATGCCCCCGGTGCCACTGCCACCGGATCCGCTGCCGCCGGTGCCACCGCCCCCGGCGCCGCCGTCGAGCTTGAACTCCTTGTTGCCGGGGCCGCCGCCGCCGAGGTCGTTCTTCAGGTTGAGGTCGTCCTTGCCGCCGGTGCCGCCCCCGCCGCTCCCGCCGGGCGGGGCGTCCACCTTCGGCGGGACGGGCGGCGGCATCCGCAGGGCGACCCGGGGGTGGTTGCTGTTCATCTGGTTCAGGAGTCTGGTGTAGGCCGATTCGAGGAAGATCAGCGCTCTACCCGCCTCGTTGTCCAGCGGCCGATCGAGGTTGGCCAGCCAGATCTCCTTGCCCCGGACGACGACCTTCTCCCAGAACTCCTTCGTCTGCGGGTCACCGAACGGGGACGCGGTCACCTTGAAGGTCAGGTCCCCGTGCCCGTCCGCGGACGCGATGTCGCTCGACTTGAGGTTCGCGTCGTAGGTGGCCTTGGCCACCGTGTCCTTCCGCCAGCGGACCTCGACCGTGGCGTCCTTGAAGGCGTCGGCCACGGCGTCCTGGAGGGCGTTGGCGGGGTGGGCCAGTCGCATCTGGCGCCACTGGTGGAAAGCCATCTCCAGGGTGGACAGGACGTCCAGCAGAGGATTGACCATCCCGCCCAGCGCATTCTTGACGCCGTTGTCCGCCAGTTGGCGCTGGAAGCTGGCGATCTCGCCGTGGAAGGCACCGAGCACCGTGTGGAACGCTCCTGCGGCACTGCCCTGCCAGTCCCCGTCCGGGGCGTCGACCTCGTCGACCCAGGTCTTGCTCCTGGTGACCCACTCCTCGAGGAACTTGGAGGCGCGCTCGTGGGCCTCGGCCACGCGCCCGAAGGCGGCCACGTCGAACCGGTCGTTGGCGAACGGCGGATTCCGCAACGGACTGATGATCTTGAGGAACTCGTGCTGCCACCGGTCGAACGGCGAGCCCGCGTTGAGGGTCGAGTAGTCGAAGTTGATCCCGTAGACGTAACTGCCGCGGTAGTCCTCATTCTCGTACGTGAAGTGGTAGTTCCACCCCCACCAGGCGTCGTGCGGCATACCCTTGCTGTCGGACGTCTTCCACTCGTGGTAGACGGTCGCGTCCCCCATCCCGTCGCCGGGCGTCCACTTGACGTCCTTACCGGCGACCGCGCCGCGGTCGACGAGACTGGTCTGGGTCGACGACGCGAAGATCGCGACGGCGTCCTCGTACTTGCCCACGGTGAACCCCTTCGACTGGACCGGCGCGGTCGGATCGGATCGGCCCCGGAGGGTCGGTGGTGCGGGCCGGCCTGCGCCTGGACCGGCCCGCGTGAGGGCACTGCGGCCGGGGTCAGCGGCCCCCGGCGCCGGGAACGACGTTGTTGAGCAGGTACATCAGCTCGGCCACGCTGATGGCGTCCTCCTCGCCGTTCTGCAGGATGAGGTCGGCATCCTTGAGGTCCAGCTTCATGTCCGTGGCCTGCTTGTTGATGGTTCCGAAGCCGGCGTTGACCGCGCCGAAGTAGTTCTTGAACGCGGTGGCGAGGAGCCCGACGGACGGAGCGCTCGCGCTCGGGTTCCCCGCCAGCAGGTGCGACGGGCGTCCTGTGCTCGTCGTGCCGCCGTCGGTCGCGTAGAGACCGATGTCGAGGACGTACGAGTTCTGCGTGAACCCGTCGATGAGTGCCTGGAGCTTCTGGTTCGCGAAGTCCGCGACATAGCCTTCGGTGATCTTGGTGACGCCGTTTCCGTCACCGGACTCGTTGCCTGCCATGGCGTGTCAGTCCCGTCCGTCGGTCGTCAGCCGATGCCCCGGCCGGCCTCGAAGTCCGCGCTCCAGAGGATGTGGTGGATCTTCGCGAGGTCCTGGGTGGCGGAGTTGATGTCACCGATCATCACCCCGTCCTTCGTACGGAGGGCCTCGGAGAGGTTCTCCGCGGCGGTGGAGAAGACACCGAGGAGGGGACCGCCGTAGAAGCTGTCCAGCTTCTGCTTGGTGATGCGCATCGCGTCCTCCATCCGCTCGGCCGTGTCGCTGAGGTACTGGATGGCGGCCTCGACGCCCGCGTGCTCGACGAACACTTCGCTGACTCCCGTTTCGTTGGAGAGGGGGAACGGCCGGGCAGCGCGCCCGGGCCGGTGGGACTTCGGTTTCGGTCGCCTACTTGGGCGGGTTCAGGGCGTCCTTGATCGGGTCGTACCCGTCGGGGCTCTTGTTGGCGACCGACAGGGCGTTCTCCTCGGCGGCGTTGAAGGTGTTCTCACCGGCCGCCAGCTTGCCCAGGAAGTCGTTGTAGAGGCCGATCACCTCCTGGTACTTCCGCTGCCAGTCCCCGATCTTCTGCACGAAGACGACACTCGACTTGGCCTGGAACTTGGTCTCCAGCTCCTGGATGCTCATGTCGATGTCCCGCTTGACGCCCTCCATGACCCCCATCTGCGACTCGATGGTGCTCTTCACGGCCTGGATGGAGGCCGGATCCGCCTTCGTGACGGCATTCGGGTTCGTGCTGTTGGCCATCGCGGTCCCTCTCGCGTCGGACGTCTCTCTGCCGGGCCCGCCGCACGGGCGGGCCCACCAGGCTGAACGGCCCCGGGGGTCCGGCCGGTTCAGCGCCCCCCGCGGACGGCGGCGGACCGCCTCAGCGCGCGCACTTGCCGTCCGTCGCGGGCGGCTGGACGAGCCCCGTCCCGGTGAGCGCCGCCGGGTCCAGGCTCGGTCCGGCCGGCAGCAGCGCCAGCAGCCGGCTCGGGACGGCCACCGGGGCGGCCCCGGCGTAGCCGAGGCGTTCGACGGCGTCCGGGGTCATCGGGAACCGCACCCCGTTGTCGGTGACCAGGTACAGCGTCGAGCCCTGACCGCCCCCGGACAGGGACCGCACCAGCGCGCCGCCGCCGGGCCGGACGACGATCCGGTCGGCGGGGGTGCAGCTGGGGACGACGCCCGGCTCGGCCACCGGCGGCAGGCCGAGGACGGCGGTGGCGTCCGGCATCCGCAGGTCGACCTCGCCCGCACCGGCGGCGGGCAGCCCGGCGCAGAGTGCCTGCCCGGGGCCGGGGGCGGCCAGCACCGGGGGCCGTTCGGGCAGGCCGGCCGGTGCGAGTTCGGCGGTGACGGCGGTGGGCGCGGAGTGGGCGGCGAGGTCGGCGGCGCCGACCGGGGCGGTGGCCACCGCGCCGCCGCCGTAGGACTCCTTCTGGGTGCGCGGGTCGCCCTGGAGGAGGGCGAGCAGGGTGGCGCCGACCGGCACCAGCCCCTGGCCGGTGAGGACGAAGCGGTCCTCACCGCTGCCCGCGAACAGCTGGCCGACCCTGGTGGGCCGTCCGGAGAGGTCGGGCCCGGCCGTGCCCCGGCCCGGCAGGTCCGGGGAGCGCAGGTCGGGCCCGGCGGCGAAGGTCTGGAGGAAGGCCGCGGTCACGGGGACGGGCACGGCCGCCGTGTAGCCGAGCGCGCGCACGGCGCCGCCCTGGACGTCCAGCGCGTGGCGGCGGCCGTACCGGAGCAGCTGCGGGGCGCCGTCGGGGGCGGCCACCAGCACGGCCCGGTCACCGATGGAGCCGTTCCCCGGCCGGGAGCCGACGGCGAGCGAGAGCAGCGGCGCGGGCCTCCCCCCGGACGCGCCGACGGCCTGGACCGTGCAGGCGAGCCAGTCGGAGCGGTCCAGCGAGGCGGGCGCGGGCAGGCCGTCGGGGGCTCCGACGATCCCGACCGGGCCGCCCCGGTCGGTGCCCTCCAGGGAGCGGCGGGAGACCTCGTCGACCTTCAGCTGGTCGCCCGCCAGCAGCCGGGCACTGGCCTGGTTCAGGACGGGGTGCAGCAGCCCGCCGGCGTAGAGGTAACGGGTGCCGGTCTCCTTGACCACCACCACGGTGCCGGGTTTGCGCCAGCCGGTCGCGCCGCCGGGCTTGACCAGTCCGTAGACGCCCGCGCCGACGCCGACCAGCAGGGCGATCGCCAGACCGATGGCGATGCCCCGGTTGGTCCGGCCGACCGGGCTGTCGGGGGCGTCCGGCTCGGCCCGCAGCATGCCGGCGGAGACCCGGCCCGTCACGAAGAGGTGGGCCTGTACCTGGTCACGGCGGGACTGCATGCGGTGGTCCTCCTGCGGGGCGTGGCGGCCGGTACGGACGGCGGGCCCGGCCGTCGTCGGCCCGTGCGGTGGGCCCCGGCCGGGCGGGCCCCTGTCGGGGGCGGCTCAGCCGCCGAGCCCCCGCATGGTCCGGTAGAAGCCGAGGACCTGGAGGGCGAGGGGCAGCAGCGCGATGGCGGCCAGCGAGTGCGTCAGGTCGCCGGCCCGGCCCCAGTACGGCAGCAGGCGCCGCCCCGGGACGGTCCAGGCGACGACGGCCAGCCCGAGGGCGGCCAGCAGCAGTACGGCGAACAGCACGAGCCGCCCCGTGCGGTCGCTGTCCAGGCCGATCCGCGCGGCCAGCAGGGTCAGGCCCAGCACGCCGGGGAGCAGCACGGCGAGCCGCTGGCGGATGCTGCCGATGTCCCGGGCGTGCAGCAGGAGCAGCGCCGACAGGTCGGCGGCCATCACCGGTGTGCCCCAGCCGGTGTCCCCGACCCCGGCCAGGACGACGAGCGCCGCCGCGCAGACGGCGCCGACGGCCGTCAGGAAGGCGGACAGGTAGCCGTCGGCGACCGTGCTCCGGGCGAGCACGTCCTCGGCGGGGAAGGGCTCGATCTCCTCCTGGAGCTCGTCGGCGTTGCGGGGCAGCGCGGGCAGCCGCAGGCCGGAGAGCTTGAAGGCGAGGCCCGGCACGAAGGCGCCCAGCAGCACCGCGGCGGCGGCGACCAGCGCGGCGATGCCGGTGACGGCCATGCCGCAGGCGGCCAGCGCCCCCGCGCCGAGGACGAGCACGGCGGCCACCAGCAGGCCGGGGAAGAACGCGCCGCCGCCGACCGCGACCAGCGCCACCACCGCGCCGCCCACCGCCGCCGATCCGCCGGCGAGCAGCCGGGTCGGGCCGTCGAGTCCGGGCACCAGCGCGGCCGCGGCGGCCGCGTACGCGACGGCGGCGGTGCCCAGCGCGGTGCCGGCCGGCGCGTCGCCGACCGCGCGGGAGGCCGCGGCGGCGCCACCGAACAGCAGCAGGGCGGCGACGGCCGCGCAGACGCAGCGCACGCCCTCGGGTCCGGGCAGGGCCAGCAGCAGCAGGCCGCCGACGAGCGCGAGCAGGGTGAGGGCGAGGGCCAGGTGGTGGGTGACGGCGGGGCGCCAGGAGTCGCCGCGGGCGATCACGCCGGTGCGGACGCCGTCCACCAGGTCGTCGAAGTGCACCTCCGGCAGGGCGTCCCGGCGCGGGCGCAGGAACAGCTCCTCGCCGTCGCGGACGGCGAGGGCCTCCAGGGTGAGCTCCTCGTCGAAGGGTTCGCCGCCGAGGCGCTGGAGCACCCAGCCGTCGTGCTCGACGCCGCTCTCCTCGACGGCCGTGCCCGCGTAGCCGACCACGGTCGGCATCAGGTCGGCGAGGACGACGTCCCCGGGCACGGCCAGTTCGAACGCGGCCTCGGGTGCGCGGAATCTCAGCCTGCACAGTCCGGTCGCCGCCACTGCACCGCTCACCTGTCGTGCCCCTCCTCCGCCGGGCCGGGCCTGGCCGGTCTCCCACAGGCCACTACGGGCGGCGGGGGCCCGGCGGTTCACCGGGCCGGGCCCGGCCGTCCGCCGGGCCCGGTGAACCGCGCGCGGAGTGCGGGCCGTAGGCCAGGGTGCGGTCCCCGTGCCGCCGCCACCCGGTCCGGGCGGGTCCCGGCCGGGCCGCCCGGCGGTCCGCCCGCCCCGGGGAGGCGCAGTGAGAGGAGAACCCCGTTGAGTGTGGTCGTGGTCGACCGTCCGCCCCGGCGTCCCGGACCGGAGATGCCGGACGGGGAGATCCAGCTGCAGGAGCCGCCCGGCCTGCCGGAGCCGCAGAGCGGGATCTCCCAGATGCTCACGATGGCCCCGATGGCGCTCAGCTCGCTCTCGATGGTGATGATCTTCCTCAACCCGAACGGCGGGGGCGGGCCGCTCCAGTACGTCGCGATGGGCATGATGGGCCTCTCCGCGGTCGGCATGCTGGTGACCCAGCTGATCCGCAGCTCCGGGGACCGCAAGCGGCAGCTGCGCGGGGAGCGCCGCGACTACCTGCGCTACCTCGCCCAGATGCGCCGCCAGGTCCGCCGGCACGTCGTCAACCAGCGGCTGGCGCTGGCCTGGCGCCACCCCGGGCCCGGCACGCTCGCCTCACTGGTGCGCACCTCCCGGCTCTGGGAGCGGCGCTCCTCCCACCCGGACTTCGGCGACGTACGGATCGCGACCGGGCCGCAACGGCTGGCGGTGCGGCTGGCCCCGCTGGCCACCAAGCCGATCGAGGACCTGGAGCCGCTCTGCGCGCACGCGCTGCGCCGCTTCATCCACGCGTACGGGTCGATCGCCGGGCAGCCGATCGCGGTGCACGTGCGCGGCTACGCCCAGGTGCTGGTGCGGTGCGCCGCCCCGGAGGACCAGGACGACGGCGGAGCCGACGAGCCCGATCGGGAGCCGGCCCGCGCGCTGGCCCGGGCGATGCTCGCCCAGCTCGCCTTCTTCCACGCCCCGGACGAGCTGCGGATCGCCGCCGCCGTCGCGCCCGAGCGACGCGCGGACTGGTCCTGGCTCAAGTGGCTGCCGCACGCCCTGCACCCGACCGAGACCGACGGTGCCGGGCCGGTCCGCCTGGTGGCCGGCTCGATGGTGGAGCTGGAGCAGCTGCTGGGGCCGGAGTTCGCCGAGCGCCCGCCGTACGAGCCGGAGGCGCAGCCCGCGCGCGACGAGCCGTTCACGGTGATCGTGCTCGACGGCGTGCGGCTGTCCTCCGGGAGCCGGGCCGCGCTGGCCGGCTACCGCAACGCCGTCCTGCTGGACGTCGGCGAGGCGCTGGAGTGGAAGCACAACCGGTTCCGGCTGCGGCTGCGGATCACCGACGGCGAGCTGGAACTGGTCGGCGCCGACCGCAACCGCAACGACGAGGTCACCCCGCTCGGGCGCCCGGACGCGCTGGAGGTGCCCGCCGTCCGCCGGTTCGCCACCACGCTGGCGCCCTTCCGGCTGGGCGACTCGGTGGACACCGCCGAGCCGCTGAACACCGACTTCGACCTGACCGCCCTGCTCGGCATCCGCGACCTCCACCAGCACGACGTCCGCCGGGCCTGGGCGGACCGCGGGCGGACGAGCCGGCTGCGCGTCCCGCTCGGGCTCGGCGCCGACGGCTCCCCCGTCGACCTCGACCTCAAGGAGTCCGCGCAGGGCGGCATGGGCCCGCACGGCATGCTGATCGGCGCCACCGGCTCCGGCAAGTCCGAACTGCTGCGCACCCTCGTCCTCGCGCTCGCGCTGACCCACTCCTCGGAGACGCTCAACTTCGTCCTGGTCGACTTCAAGGGCGGCGCGACCTTCCTCGGCCTGGACCGGCTGCCGCACACCTCGGCGGTGATCACCAACCTCGCCGACGAGGCCGCCCTGGTCGACCGGATGCGCGACGCCCTGCACGGCGAGATGAACCGCCGCCAGGAGCTGCTGCGCGCCTCCGGCAACTACAGCTCGCTGCTGGACTACGAGGCCGCCCGGGCCGCCGGGACCCAGCTCGACCCGCTGCCGACGCTGTTCGTCGTCGTCGACGAGTTCAGCGAACTGCTCTCCGCGCACCGCGACTTCATGGACCTGTTCATCATGATCGGCCGCCTCGGCCGGTCCCTGGGCGTCCACCTGCTGCTCGCCTCACAGCGCCTGGACGAGGGCCGGATGCACGCGCTGGAGTCCCACCTCTCCTACCGGATCGCGCTGCGGACCTTCTCCGCCATGGAGAGCCGCGGCGTGCTCGGCGTGCCGGACGCCTACCAGCTCCCCTCGCAGCCCGGCAACGGCATCCTGCGCAGCGACATCGCCACGCTCACCCGCTTCAAGGCGTCCTACGTGTCCGGCCCCTACCGCAGCCGGCGCGGCGCCGCCCAGCAGGCCGCGGCCGCCGGGCAGATCGTCCCGTACGACACCGCGTACGTGACGCCCAACCGGCCCGCGCCGGAGCCGATCGAGCCGGAGGCGCGCGAGGAGGAGGCCACCGTCACCCTGCTGGAGCTGGCCGCCGAGCGGCTGCTCGACGCCGGACCGCCCGCCCACCAGGTCTGGCTGCCGCCGCTGGAGGTCCCGCCGACCCTGGACGAGCTGCTCCCGCCGCTCGCCCCGAGCGAGGCCCACGGCCTGACCCCGGACGGGTGGCCCGACCGGGGCCGGCTCACCGTCCCGGTCGGTGTGGTCGACCGCCCGTTCCAGCAGCTGCGCGAGATCTACACGGCCGACCTGTCCGGCGCCGGCGGCCACGTCGGCATCGCGGGCGGCCCGCAGAGCGGCAAGAGCACCCTGCTGCGGACGCTGGTCACCGCGCTGGCCCTGACCCACACGCCGCAGGAGGTGCAGTTCTACTGCCTCGACTTCGGCGGCGGCACGCTGGCCGCCCTGCGCGGCCTGCCGCACCTCGGCGGCGTCACCGGGCGGCACGACCCCGAGCGGATCGGCCGCACGCTCGCCGAGGTGGCCGGGGTGATCAGCCGCCGCGAGCAGAGCTTCGCCCGGCTGGGCATCGACTCGATGACGACGTTCCGCCGGCGGCGGGCCGCCGGGGACCCGGAGCTGGCCGACGAGCGGTACGGGGACGTGTTCCTGGTCGTCGACGGCTGGAACACCGTGCGCCAGGACTTCCCCGACTACGTCTCCGTCTTCAACCTGATCGCCGGACGCGGTCTGAACTACGGCGTCCACCTCGTCATCGCGGCGGCCCGCTGGGGCGAGATCCTCGGCGGCCTGCGCGACCAGCTCGGCACCCGCTTCGAGCTGCGGCTCGGTGACTCGATCGACTCGATGATCAACATGCGGGCCGCGGCGACCGTCCCCCGGATCCCCGGCCGGGGTCTCACCGAGGACCGCCTGCACTTCCTGACCGCGCTGCCCCGGATCGACGGCGTCGGGACGACCGAGGACCTCGCCGAGGGCGTCGCCGACCTGGTGGACGCCGTCAACGAGCACTGGACCGGCCCCCGCGCCCCCGAGGTCCGGATGCTGCCGCTGCTGCTCGACGCCGCCGACCTGCCCGCCCCCGAGGGGCGGCTGCGGGTCCCGCTCGGGCTGGAGGACACCGCCATCGCGCCGCTCTGGCACGACTTCGAGGAGAGCCCGCACCTGCTGGTGGTCGGCGACAGCGAGAGCGGCAAGACCAACCTGCTGCGGCTGATGATCAAGGCCATCACCACCGCGTACACCCCCGCCGAGGCCCGCATCATGCTGATCGACTTCCGGCGCGACCTCTACGACAGCCTGCCGGAGGAGTACCGGCTCGGTTACGCCGTCTCGGTGGACGTGGTCAAGCAGATCGTCTCCGGGGCCGCCCGGGCGATGGAGGCCCGCGTTCCGGGCGAGGACATCAGCCCGGCCCGGCTGCGGCTGCGCGACTGGTGGACGGGGCCCGAACTGTTCGTGATCGTCGACGACCTCGACCTCGTCCCGGCCTCCGGGCCGAACCCGTTCGAACCGCTGCTCGGACACCTCGCCCAGGGCTCCGAGCTGGGCCTGCACCTGGTGATCGCCCGCGCCGCCAACGGGATCGGGCGGGCCTACTCCGATCCGGTGCTGCGCCGGCTCCAGGACATCAACACCCCGGTGACGCTGCTCTCCTGCCCGCCCAGCGAGGGCACGATCTTCGGCAACGTCAAGCCGCGCCAGCTGCCGCCCGGCCGGGCCCTGCACATCACCCGGCGGCGGACGGTCCAGCTCCAGACCGCCCTGGTCGCGGAGCCGGACGCCGGGGCCGACGGGGCGGCCGGGTGACCGCCGCCGGGCGGCGGGCGGACCGCCCGCCCCGCGCGGCGGTGAACCGGCCGCCCGGCGGCGCCCGTAGTCCAAGGCGATGAGCCTCTCCCGCACCGGCACGCCCTCCGGCGACCCCGCGCCGCCGGCCGAACCCCGCCGCCGGTTCGCCCTCCGGCGCGGGCCGCGCCGTGCGCTGCCCGCGGGCGAGGCCGGCGCGCCCGCCCCGGCCGCCGGGACCGCCCCGCCGCCCTCCACCGCGTCGGCACCGTCCACCGCGCTGTCGCCCTTGCCCTCGGCGTCGGCGGCCCCGGTGCCGGCGCCCTCCGTGCTCCGCCCGGTCGGCCCGCACTTCGTCATCGCCCCGGCCACCGCCCGCGACGACGAGCTGTCGGCCGCCATCGGCGCGCTCCGGCCCGTCCCGGACGCGGTCGTCGTGGTCGCCGCCGCCCCCGACTCGGCCAAGGTCCTGCGCGACCGGATGGCGGACCTCGGCGTGGTCGCCCGGGCCCGCGGCGCCGGCAGCCTGGTCCTCGCCGCCTCCGGGCTGGCCGCGCTCGCCCCCAACGGCCGCCGTCCGGCGGAGATCGTCGCAGAGCGGGCGGGCCTGCCGGTCGTCGCGCCGGACGGCCTGGTGGAGATCACCCCCGCCGGGAACCTCAAGGTCACCAGCCCCGAGGGCGCGACCGAAGCCGCCTCCTGGTGGCGGTGCGAGGCCGGGGCGCCGCCCCGCCGGGTCCGCGAGACCATCGGCGCCGCGACGGCGGTCGGGAGCCCGACGACCGCCTCCGGCGCCGCACCCGCCGTCCTGCACGGTCCGGCCGGACGCGCCGACGGTCTCACCGCCGGGTCCCGGGGCGACGCCGTCCGGATCCTCCGGCTCCCCACCGGCTTCTGGCTCACCGACCCGGCGTCCCGGACCGGCGGGCCGCTCCCCGACCTCGGGCTGGCCGCCGCGCCGCCCGGCCACACCGTCCTCCTGATCGGCACCCCGGACCGGCCCGTCCTGCTGCCGGACGACTTCGCGGACGCCGTGCTCTCGCTGCCGCTGGGCACCGACCGGCCGCTGGTCAGCGCCCCGTGGGCGGCCCCCGACCAGCTGGCCGCGCTCACCGGCGCGCTGGCGGCCAGGACGGCGCGTCCGGTGCAGGCCGCGATCGGCCTGCCCGTCCTCGGCCCGGGCGGCCCCACCTCCCGGATCCTGGACCGGCACGGCCGGGCCGGCTGGGAACCCTTCCTGCTGCGCCTCGCCACCGCCCCCGGCCGCCCCACCACCCCCGCCGCGTGGCGCAACGGCGGCGCCGACTGGAAGACCGCCGGTCCGGCGGTCTTCGAGGCGTTCCCCTTCTGGGTCCTGGAGGCCGTCCCGGCCGGTCTCTGGCTGCGCCCCGAACCGCCGCACGTCCTCACCCCTCGGTTCCGGCGGCCCGAGCCGGCCCGCCCGCTGCTGATCGTCGGGGAGCGCGACCGCCCGATCCCGCCCGACGTGTTCGAGGAGCTCGGCGCCCTGCTCGACAGGCTCCCGGCGGTCGGCGCCGAGGGGTTCGGGCTGCTGGCGCACGGTCTGCTGGAGCCGTCCGCCGAGCGGGTCGCCCGGTTCGTCGCCCGGATGCACGAGCTGGACTGGCTCGGGGCGGAGCAGCCCCTCACCGGGCCGCCCGCCGTGGCACCCGTGGCCTACGGGATCGGCGGCACGGGCCGCCCGCAGCGACCGGCCACGGCCGCCCGCCCGGAGTGGCTCGCCACCGGACCGGCCGGCACCCCGGCCGTTCCCGCCCCCACGGCGACGGCCGCCCTCGGGCCCGCCCCGGCGGCGGCGCAGGCCGGCCCCGAGCCGCTCACCGGCTCCGAGGCGCCGGTGCGGCCGGAGGCGGCGGGACCGGCGCCCGCCGAGTCCGAGCCGGTGGCGCCCGCACCCGTCCCCCTGCCCACACCCGTCCGGGCCACCTCCGCTCCCGCCACCGGCACCTCCGCCGCGGTGGCCCCCTCCCGCCGGACCTCGTCCTCGACCGGCGACCCGGCCCGGGACCCGGCCGCCGGTCCGGTCGGCGACCCCGCCGGGTCGGCGGCCGGCGGGAGCGGCACCGCCGCTGCCGTGGCGGGATCGAACGCCGATCCGTGGCCCCGGCCGGCCGAACCGCTCACCCGCACCGCGACCAGCGGTGGCACCCCGGGTCTCTTCCGGGTGCCGGAGGTCCCTCCGGTCGAGCCGCCCACCGGGCCTGACGAGGACGGGCCGGACGAGGACGGAGCGGACGAGGAGGGGCCGGACACCACCGCCGTACCGGAGCCGGACGAGCTCCTGGGCCGGACCGAGGACCCGCCGGCCACCGCGGAACCGGGCGAGGGGGCGTCCGCCGCCGAGTCGTCCGCCGGCGAGGCGTCCTCCCCGGTGGTGCCCGTCGGCGGACCGGAGGGCACCGAACCGCCCCGCGCCGGCCTGCCGGAGTCCGCCGCCGAGGCCGGGCCCGAAGCCGCGCCCGAGGCCGGACCACCCGCCGTCCCGTCCCCCCGCAGCACGCCCGAAGGCACACCCGAAGGCACGCCGCCCGGCGGCACGACGCCCGAGACGCCCGTCGGCCCTCCGCCGGCCCGGCTCTTCCGCACCGACGAGTACCCGCCCCCGGTCACCGCCAGCTCCCCCGCCGACCGGGACGCCGTCCGCACGCTGCTCGGCGAGCACTACCACCGCTGCACCGGCCGCCTGGAGCAGCTCGCCACCCGGCTGCCCGGCCTGCGGTCCACCTCGAAGGACGACCTCAAGCCCGACCTGGCCGCCGTCCTGCTCCACCACGACGGCGCGGGCATCCCCGCGACACGCGCGGACCTGGTGACCGCCGCGCGCTCCGGCGACCCGGCGCTGAGGCCGTTCCTCCGATGCCTCGGCTCCGGCCTGCGGCGGCTCCCGAGCCACCACGGCGCGGTGCTGCTCGGCGCGGACCCCGCGCTGGACCCGGAGTCCGTCCTCGCCCTCTATCCGGCCGGCCTGGAGTTCCGGGAGCCCGCGCCGCTGGCCGGACTGGCCGCGGCCGGGGCGGAGCTGCCGGGTTGCTCCGTCGAGTTCCTCGTGTGGTCGGCCACCGGGCGGCGCACCTCCGTCTTCGACTCCGGCGACGGGCTGCCGCAGGCGGTGTTCGCGCCCGGTACGGCGTTCACCGTCGTCGGCACGGTGGCGGCCGAGGCCGACCGGCCGGCCGGCGTCCTCCTGCGCGAAACCGGCGGCGACCCGGCCGAGCGCGATCGCAGCGCCCTCACCAGGCTGCGGTCGTGGCTGGAGCGCCGTGCGGCGATGCCCCCGGCCGAGCGGCCCCGGGCGGAGTCCCCCGAGCGTTTCCTCCTCACCCCGGGGGTCGAGCCGGAGGCCGGTGCCCGCCGGCCGTCCGGGCACCCCGGCCCCGAGTACCCGGACGGCGAACTCCCCGACCCCGCCGAGCCCGTGGGCGCCGCCGGACCTCCGGAGGCCACCGCACCGCGGTGAACCCGGTGGCGCCCGGCACCCGTTCCCCAGGCGGACGCCACCGGCGCCCGCCCGACCCGCAGACGCCCGACCCGCAGACGCCCGACCCGCAGACGCCCGACCCGCAGACGCCCGCCCCGCCGACCCCGGAGCCCCGATGCCGACCCGGCCCACCCGAGCCGCAGTGCCGCCCGCCCTGACCGCTCTCCTCCTGGCCGCGGTGCTCCCCGCGCTCCCGGCCGCCGCCGCACCCGCACCGACGACCCCACCCAGCGCGTCCCCCTCCGCCGCGTCCCCGTCCGCCGCGACCGTCCCGCCGGCCGACGGCAGGGGCCGGCCCCACCGCACCACCCAGCCCGCCGCCAAGCCCGGCGGCGACCCCACCGGCAGCCCCACCACCAAGCCGACCGGCCGCCCCTCCGGTCCCGCCACCGGCGACCTCACCGACCCGTCCCTCAAGGACCTCGCCCAGCAGATCGTCTCCAGCGCGGAGAACTCGTCGCTCGACTGGAAGGCCCAGTTCGGCTACATCGAGGACATCAAGGACGGCCGCGGCTACACCGCCGGCATCGTCGGCTTCTGCTCCGGAACCGGCGACATGCTCGAACTCGTCCGCCACTACCGCACGCTGAAGCCCGACAACGTGCTCGCCAAGTACCTCCCCGCCCTGGAGAAGCTCGACGGGTCCGGCTCCCACGCCGGGCTCGACCCGGACTTCACCGCCGACTGGAAGCGGGCCGTCCAGGACCCGACCTTCCGCAAGGCCCAGGAGGACGAACGCGACCGCGTCTACTTCGACCCGGCCGTCGCCCAGGCCAAGTCCGACGGCCTGCACGCCCTCGGCCAACTCGCCTACTACGACGCCATCGTCATGCACGGGCCGGGCAACAGCTCCGACAGCTTCGGCGGGATCCGGGCCGCCGCGCTGCGCAAGGCCAAGCCCCCGGCCCAGGGCGGTGACGAGAAGACCTACCTCGCCGCCTTCCTCGACGCCCGCGCCGCCGCCATGCGCACCGAGGCCGCCCACTCCGACACCAGCCGCGTCGACACCGCCCAGCGCGTCTTCCTGGAGGCGGGCAACCTCGACCTCCACACCCCGCTGCGCTGGAAGGTGTACGGGCAGTCCTTCCACATCGACGGGTAGCGCCCGCCGGCCGGCGGTGCCTCCGGAGTCACGCCGCTCCGGAGGCACCGCCGGCCGATGACGTCACCGGGGCCAGGACGGCGCCGCCCGCGCCTCCCCCGGCCCGTCGTCCGCGACGGCCGCCCGCCGGTCCCCGGCCCGCGCGGCGGTCTCCGCCGGGACGCCGAGGCCGGCCGGACCGCCCGAGGTCGCCGGTCCGCCCGACACCGCCGGGCGGACGGCCTCGCCGGGCTCCGCCCGGCCCACCGGAGTGCAGCGCTCCGCGGGCACCCCCCGGCCGGCCGGGAGCCGCGACGCCTCGACGGCCACGGCCGTCCCCAGCACGCCACCGGCAGGCGAGCCGACCCGCAGAGCAGGCACCAACACGCCCTCCGCCAACGGCATCGCGGGCGTGGGCGCCACGCCCCGGGCGGCCACGCCCCGGACGGCCTCACCTGCCGGACGAACCGGCTCGCCGGCGCCCACCGCCCGGCGCTGCGCCGTCACGGCACCGGACTCCGCCGGAACGGCGGACACCACGGGCCGCTCCGCCGACCCGGCCGGGTACCCGCCCCAGGAGCCACCGACGACGGCACCCCCGGAGTCGGACGATCGCCCGCCCGCGCCGAGGCCCGGACCGGAGCTGGTCCGCTGGCCCTCCGAGGTCGCCGGGCCCACCTCCTCGGCGGCGGACGACGCGTCACGCCGGAGCTCGGCCACCGTCGAGGACAGCCGCAGGACGAAGTTCCGCTCGGCCGGGTCGCCGTTCGGCCAGTCGCAGTCCTTGCTGCGCAGGATCCTGCTCCGCAGGCCGCTCCGCGAGGTCTGCCACGGACCGGGCAGCACCCGGACGTTGGGCCGCCAGCCGACGCCGGGCACACAGTGCTCCAGCTCCAGCTCCCACTCCTCGGCCCGCACGTCGAGGGAGGCGCCGGTCCGGCCCTCCAGCACGGAGGTGCCGTACGGGGTGCGCACCACCGCGCGCTGCTCGAAGGCGGCGTCCTTGTCGAGCACCGTGATCCGCAGCGGCCCGTTCATTCGCAGCATGGTCGCCCTCCCAGGGGTCGGAGATCGCGGGACCGTCCCGGCCCCGCACCCTGCTCGACGGTGCGCCTTCCGGCCGGGGTTCACCGGCCAGCCCTGGACCCCCTCGCGCGAACCGCCCGCGGCGGCACCCGGCTCCGCCCCGCCCGCGGACGGCGGCGCCGGGGCGCGGACCCGCGCGGGCCGTCCGCCCGTCCGGCCGCCGGTGAACCCGGGACCGCATGCGGGCCGTTGAGCTCAACACGAGCAGCCCTGCCCCACCCGCACCACCTCCACCGGCCCGCCCCGGGCCCCACCCCTTGGGCCGACCGCCCTGCGCTCTCCCGTGGCGCGTGCCCGGACCTGCACGGACCTGCCCGGACCTGCACGGCCGATCCCGGCGGCCACCGGCCCGGCTTCCCCTTCAGGCAATCCGCGCCTCCCCATCGCGCACAGCTGCCGGCCGATCGGACCCGCGCACCGCCCTCGACGGGCAAGCGCCCCGCGTGCGCCCCCGCCGTCCGGCGCCTCCCCCACCCCGCCGGACGGTCCCCGGTCCGACCGGCTCCGCGAGCCGCCCCGCACCCGCCGGACGGACGGCCCGGGATCGCCACGACCGCCGTCCACGCAGGGCGCCGCCGTTCCGCCCGTCCCGATCGCGCCGCGTCCGCGACCGCGTTTCCCTGATGGATCGTCAATGAACTTCAGGAGAACAACCGCCGACGCCTGCCCGAAGCCCAGCTGACCGGCTCCCGTCAATCCCCCGAAAGGGCGGTCCCCAGGCGCTCCGTGGCCGAACGGCCACGGGCCGGAACCGTTCCCCGGGCGTGGCTAGACTGCGCCCCGCACAGGGACGGAGATCTCCGCCGACCGCTCTCACCTGGGAGGATCCGTTGTTCGTTCGACTGCTGGGTCCGGTGGAACTGCAGGCTGCGGACGGCCGCGCCGTCGAGCCCGCCGGCGCCAAACGGCGCGCCGCGCTGGCCCTGCTCGCGCTCGAACTCGGCCGCACCGTCCCGGTCGAGCGGTTCTTCGAACTGCTCTGGGGCGACGAACCGCCCGCCCGGGCCCGGGCCGCGCTCCAGGGCCACATCGCCGCGCTGCGCAAGCTGCTCGCCGGCTCGAAGCTCGTCCTGTCGACCCGCGCCCCCGGCTACCGGCTGGACGGCCCGGCCGAATCCGTGGACGCCCTGCTGTTCGAGCGGCTGGTCGCGCGGGCCACCGAGGTGGCCGTCCCGGACGGCGACGAGTCCGCCGCCGGACTGCTCCGCCGGGCCCTGGACCTCTGGCACGGCCCCGCGACCCTGGCCGACCTGCCCGAGACGGACCTGCGCGACGTGCTCGCCGACCGCCTCCGCCAGGTGCGGACCCGGGCCCTGGAGGCCTGGAGCGAACGGCTGCTCCGGCTCGGCCTCGGCCCCGACGCCGCACCGGAACTCGACCGCGCGCTCGAAGCCGACCCGTGGAACGAGCCGCTGGCCGCCCTGCTGGTGCTCTGCCTCCGTCAGGCCGGGCGGCCCTGCGACGCGCTGACCGTCTACCACCGCACGCGCCGCCGGCTGGCCGCGGAGCTCGGCGTCGGCCCCGGGCGCGCGCTGCGGTCGGCGGTGGCCGACATCCTCGCCGACGAGCCGGGAAGGCGCCCGCCCTCGACCGCCGTGCGCGTCACCGGTCGTCCCGAACGCACGGCCGGCGCCGCCGGAACAACCGGCACGACCGGCCGCGTCCGCCCCCGGGCGGCCGGGTCGGCCGGCCTCTCCGCCTGCGCGGTCCCGCCCGCGCGGCAGCCGGCCGCGGTCCCGTTCCCGGCCCGCACGCCCGCCGTCCGGCCGCCGACCCCGCTCCGCCCCACCGCCAACCCCGGCCCCACCGCCAACCCCAACCCCGGCCCCGGCCCCGGCCCCGGCCCGGACCAACTCCCGCGCCGGATATCGGGTTTCGTCGGCCGGTCGACCGAACGCCGCTGGCTGGAGGCCGAGTGCGGAGGCGAACGCCCCGGCGGCGGCCTCGCCGTCCTGGTGGGCCCGGCCGGCACCGGCAAGACGGCCGCCGCGGTGCAGTGGGCGCACGACGCGACCGCCGCCTTCCCGGACGGGCGGCTCTTCGCCGACCTGAACGGCTTCGGCCCGGGCCCGCGCGCCGAACCGACCGCCGTCCTCGGCCGGTTCCTGCGCGCGCTGGGCGTCCCCGAGGGCTCGCTGCCGGAGGATCCGGCCGCCCGCGCCGCGCTCTACCGGTCGCTGACGCACGGCCGCCGGCTGCTGGTCGTCCTGGACAACGTCCGCGACGCGCAGGACGTCACCGAGCTGCTCCCGACCGGCCCGGCGTGCGCGACGGTCGTCACCAGCCGCAGCTCGCTGGAGGACCTCGTGGTGACCGAGGGCGCCGCCCTGCTGCGCCTCGGCGCCCTGCCCGCCGAGGACGCGCGGCGCCTGCTGGAGCGCCTGATCGGACCCGCCCGGGTGGCCGCCGAGCCGGAGGCCGCCGGCCGGCTGGCCGAGCTCTGCGACCGACTGCCGCTCGCCCTGCGGATCGCCGGTGCCCGGCTGGCCGCCCGGCCCGGCTGGGCGATCGCCGACCTGCTGCCCGAACTCGCCGACGAGAGCACCCGGCTGCGCGCCCTGGACACCCGGGGCACGGCCAGCGTCCGGACCGCGCTCGATCTGACGCTGCGCCACCTTCCCGCGTCCGCCGCACGTCTGCTGGCCCTGCTCGCCGTCCACCCGGGGCCCGAGACGGACGCCCACGCCGCCGCCGCCCTGCTCCGCACCGGCGCCGCCGAGGCCCGCCTCGCGCTCGGCGCGCTCGCCGCGCACCACCTGCTCACCGAGACCGCCCCCGGCCGCTACGGCCGCCACGACCTGGTCCGGCTGTACGGGGCCGAACTCCTCGACGAGCGGCCCGCGTCCGAGCGCGCCGCCGCGACCGCGGCCCTGACCGACCACTACCTCGCGGTGGTGGCCCGCAGCTCCGCACTGCTCCAGCCCGGTCCCGCCCACGCCACCCACCGCCCCGCGCCCGCCGTCGCCCCGCCGTTCGGCGCCGACCCCGCCGGGTGGCCGCACCTGCCCACCGTGCCCGCCACGCTCGACTGGTTCCAGGCCGCGGAACCCACCGTCCGCGGCCTGGTCACCGCGGCCTCCGAACGCGGCGACCACCGCCGCTCCTGGCAGCTGGCCTACCGCGCCGACTGCCTCTACTACGGCGCCGGCCGCCGCACGGACCGGCTGACCTGCCTCCGGGTCGGGCTCGCCGCCGCCGCCCGCACCGGCGACCCGGCCGCCGTCGCCTCCATGGAGGCGGTCACGGCCCGGGCGCTCGGCGGCAGCGGCCGCACCGCGGAGGCCCACCGGCTGGCCCGCCGCGCGGTCGACCGCACCGTCGGGTCCGGCGACACCGTCCGGGTGCAGGCCCTCACCGTCCTGGCCACGGCCACCGCGGCCGACGGGCGACCGGCGGAGGCCGTACGCCTGGGCGAGCAGGCGATCGCGCTGGCCGAGCGGCACGGCCTGGCCGAGCACGCGCCGTACGCGCTGAGCAACACCGCCGGGCTGTACGGCCTCGCCGGCGAACCCGGGCGGGCGCTGCACCGGGCCCGGGACGCCCGCGCGCTGCTCGCCGACCACCCGCTGGCCGTCTTCCACCTGTCGGCGATGATCAACGAGGCGCACGCCCTCCAACTCCTCGACCGCCGCACGGCGGCGGAGGAGGTCTGGCAGCAGACCCTGGAACGCTGCCGGGTCGCGGGCACCGTCCACCTGCACGCGGTGGCCGAACGCCACTACGCGGACTTCCTGCTGGCGGGCGGCCGCGCCCCGGAGGCCGTCCGCACCCTGCACTCGGCCCGCCGGCTGTACGGGCGGCTCGGCGACACCACGGTGGTGCACGAGCTGGAGGTGCGGTTGGCCGCGCTAGAGCCTGTCTGAGGACCTGCCGGTGCCCGGGGCCGGGCCGCCGGCCGGGCGCGGGGCCGGACCCGGGCCGTCACCGTCCGCCCGGCCCCGGACCAGATCCGCCGTCAGCATCGTCACGCCGTCCTCGCCGAAGCGGTGCAGCAGGAGCGCGACCCACTCCACCGCCTCGGCCCGCTCCAGCGGCGTCCACCCGGACGCCGAGGGGTGCTCGTCCACCACCAGGGCCTCGGCGACCATCCACAGTCCGTCCGGGGCCCTCGTCCGCGGTCCGTCCTCCAGCCCCGCCACGGCCAGCCGCCAGGCGGCCTCGACCACCTCCGCCCCGGTGGCCGGGGGCACCGCCCACCCACCGGCGGCGAGGTCGCCGTCGTCGCCGGGGAGCGCGTCGTCGTTCCCCGCGCGCTCCCCCCTGTCGGCCGGGTCCTCCGCCGCGAGCCACCTCGCCAGGAGCTCCCGGATCCCCGTCTCACCCGCCGCTTCCGCCATGGCGGCCAGCTTGCCAGCACTGCGGCCCGTGGTCATCACTGTCACGTGGACGAGTACGGCTGCCGCCCCGCGCGGCGTTCATTTCCCCCGCCGACGGGTTGCGGCGGCCCGCCCCGCTCGTTATCCGGTCATGAGCTACGACTACCTGCCTTCACCCCGGTCCAAGGACGGAACGTTTCTGTTCGACGCCCCGATCTTCGCCCGACTCGCGCGCCTCTGGCTGGATGCCGGACGGACCGTCCCGGGCCGCCCCGACCAGGAGTGGCAGCACCTGGTCGAGCCGCCCAGGTTCCGCCCCCTCGCCGAGCCCGCCCCGCCCCCGCCGCCCGTCCGGCCCGACGACCCCGCTCCCCCGACCGCACCGGCCGACCGCTGGCCGTTCTGAACCCGGCGGCCGGGCCTGCGGTGCTACGCGCCGACCTGCCCGTCGATCGCCTCGCGCAGGAAGTCGGCGTGCCCGTTGTGCCGGGCGTACTCGTGGATCAGGTGCAGCATCACGAACCGCAGCGAGACCTCCTTCTCCCAGCGCACCTGGTAACCCGTGACGTCCAGCGAGGCGGCCTCCCGCTCGATCCGCCGGGAGTGCGCCACCTCCGACTCCCAGGCCGCGAACGCCTCGGCACGGTCGGCCCCGGCCGCGTCGTACGCGGCCTGGAAGTCCCACTCCGTCGACCAGCGCAGCGAAACGTCCTCCCCGTCGATCACCCGCCGGAACCAGGTCCGCTCCACCTCCGCCAGGTGCCGCACCAGCCCGAGCAGCGTCAGCGTCGACGGCGGGCTCGACCGCGACCGCAGCTGCTCGTCCGTCAGCCCGGCGCACTTCATCGCCAGCGTCCCGCGGTGGAAGTCCAGGTACGCGCGCAGCGTCTCCCGCTCTCCCCCGGTCAGCGGCGGCGCCACCCGCCCGTCGTCCGTGCCCGTCCCGCTCACAGGTCCTCCTCGATCGTCGAAAGTCGGACGGTGCCGATCGGCGCGGCCCGGTCCCCGGCGTCGCCCGCCCTGCCCGTCTCCGTCGGGTGCCGAACGGCCCCCGCACAGCCTCTCAGCCCGCGACGTCGACGCCGAAGCTCCGCGCGAGCTCCTCCAGTCCGTGGTCGAAGCCCTGCCCGACGACCCGGAACCGCCAGGCCCCGCCCCGCCGGTAGACCTCGCCGAGCAGGAGCGTCCGCTCGGTGGTCGCCGCGTCCAGGGTGGCCCGCACGATCGGGCGGGCCCGCGTCCCGCCCGCGAGCGCGATCTCGACCGCCCCGACGTCGCCGAAGGTGGCCGCGCCGTCGATCGCCGCCGCGACGACGATCCGGCGCACCGAGGACGCGAGCGGGCCCACGTCGACGGTCACGCCCTGCTCCTGCGGGCCGTCGAACGCGAGCCGGACCGTCCCGTCCGGGCTCTCCGGCGCCCCGTAGAAGACGAAGTCCTCGTCGGAGGCGACCTGCTCCTCCTCGTCGAGGGCGAAGGCGACCACGTCGACCTCGCAGGTGCTCTGCTGGGCCCAGGACGCGTGGACGGTCCAGCGCGTGCCGTCCGCGGCGAGCGGCAGGTCGATCACGCCGCCGCGCGGCAGCACCACCTCGCCGTCCTCGTCCGGCGCGGCGCCGTCCGGCGACCCGCCCGCCGGGAGGCCCGCCGGCGGCGCACTCCGGACCTCCTCGATCCAGTCCGGTTCGCGGACCGGCAGCCCCAGCCACTCGATCCGCCGCATCCGCCGGTCGGCGTGGGCGCCGGTGAGCGCCAGGACGTCGGTGACGTTGGCCGAGAGGTTCACCGCGGCCGCGGCGCCCAGGTCGACCAGCGCCGTCCGGGCCTCGGCCGACTCCTGGTGCCGGCCGCCCAGCACCAGGATCCGCCGCCCGGTCAACGCCCGCCGCTCCCGCGCCCCGCCGCGCCGCACCGGCGCCCGCCCGCCGGGCCCGGCCGCCGTCGCCGGCGGGACCTGGGCGACGACCGGGGTCGTGTCCGGGACGGCGTCCGGGGCGGGCTGCGCCACGGGGTCCGTCACCGCGCCGGCCGCCCCGGCCGCGACCGGCGACTCCCGCACCGGCGACTCCGCCGCCGTGGGCCCCGGCACGACCGGCGCCGCCGGTCCGCCGCCGTGGGCCGCGTCGTGCGACTGCCCCGGCCGCACCTCCGCCAGCAGTGCCAGGAACGCCGCCTCGTCGACCAGCGGCACGCCCTCCGCCGCAGCGCGCCGGGCCTTCGCCGAAGCCGCGCCGTCCGGCCCCGCGTTGGCGACCAGCACGCTGGTGTGGCGGCTCACCGAGGTCATGACGTTGAGTCCGGCGGCCACCGCCCGTGCCACCAGTTCCTCCCGCGCCGTCACGGTCTCGCCGGTGACGGCGACCTTCATGCCCTGCACCAGCGGCCCGCCCGCCGCCCAGCGTCCCGGGTTGCGGTAGCCGCACGGCGTCTTCGGTATCCGCGGGCGGAACTCCGAGGTGCGCCGGGGCGGGCAGGCGACCAGCGGCAGCGGGACCCCCAGCCGGGCCGCCTCCACCAGCGACCCCCGCAGGATCCCCGCCAGCACCCGGGTGTCGTCCAGGGCGTCGTGGGCCCGCCGCTGGACGACGCCGTAGTGCGCGGCGAGCGTGCCGAGCCTCAGGTCGTCCGTGGGGGTCTCGATCCGGCGGTTCAGCGCGAGCGTGCAGAGCCGCCGGGAGACCGGCAGCCAGGACCGGGCCAGCGCGAACTCGTGGCTGAGGAAGTCGTAGTCGAACTGGGCGTTGTGCGCGACCATGACCCGTCCCTCCAACAGCTCCGCGATCCGGCCGGCGACCCGTTCGAAGGTCGGCGCCCCGCGCAGACGCTCGGCCGTCAGACCGTGGATGTCGACCGGTCCCGGGTCCACCCCGGGGTCGAGCAGCGTCGAGAACTCCCCGGTCTGCCGGCCCTGGGCATCGACCGTCACCACCGCGACCGACAGCACCCGGTGCTGCCCGGGCCTCAGCCCGGAGGTCTCGACGTCGACGAGCGCCCAGTCGTGCTCGTAGTCGGCGGTGTCCGCGACGGGCGCGGCGGTCTGGCGGAGAGGTGACGTAGCCGAAGTCATGCCGTTAAGCATGCTCATCCTCACGTATCACTCACAACCCGATTGACCTGCTTGTTATCCGCGAAACCACCCCCTTCGGGTAGTTCCGTCACCGGCACGTTTGGGTACGTACTGCGGCGCGCGCCCGCGAGCGGGCGCGGACCCACGCACCTCCACGACACCACTCAGCCCTCACACGGAGACCGAGCCCCCATGAGCAACGACCGCATCCCCGCGTCCGTACGCCAGACCTACGGCCCTGACGACCTTTCCCGAGCCGCGAGCTTCGCGGGCGGTTTCATCAACTTCGGGGACTGGCGCGGCATCGACACCACCGCGCCCACGCCGGAGGACCGCGTCCTCAGTCAGGAGAACCTGTACCGCCGGGTGCTGCGCGCCTTCCCCGCGCCGGCCGAGTCCCTGCGGCTGGCCGAGGTCGGCTGCGGGCGCGGGCTCGGCGCCGCGCTCGCGCTGCGGGAGTTCCGCTTCGCCCGGGTGACGGGCGTCGACATCCACCCCGACCAGGTCGAACGCGCCCGCGCCGTCAACGCCCGCGCCCTGGCGACGTTCCCTGACCGGCTCGGCTACACCCTCGGTTCGGCGGACGAGCTCCCCTTCGCGGACGGCTCCCTGGACGGCGTGTACTCGGTCGAGGCGGCGCAGCACTTCCGCGAGCTGACCGGCTTCGCGCGGGAGACGGCCCGGGTCCTGCGGCCCGGCGGCCGGCTGGTGGTCACCACGTTCTTCAGCGCCGAGGGTCCGGAGGCGGCCGAGCGGCTGAGCATCCTGCTCGGGAGCTTCGCCGACGGCCTGGACGTCGCCCACCCGCTCGACGCCTTCACGGCCGACCTCGCCGACGCCGGGTTCACCCGCATCGCCACCGGATCCATCGGCGAGGACGTCTGGCCGGGGCTGGACCGCTACCTGGAGGGGACGGTCCCGTCCGGCCACTGGACCCGCAACTTCCTGACGACGTGGCGGGACGGCCTGCTCGACTACCACGTCGTCACCGCCGAACGGTCCTGACCGGCGCGCGGGCCGTCACGGGCCCGGCTCGGCCGGCGACCGTTCCGGAGGCCGGGTCCACGCGCCCGCAGGCCGCCCGCCCCGTGAGGGCCGGCCGACCGGCGCGTCCGTGGACCCGGCGGGGATCAGCAGGGGACGGGCACCGAGACGGTGGCGGTCGACGGCGGCCAGCCCCACTTGGTGACGGAGAACGTCCCGGTGACGGTCGATCCGCAGGGGGCGGTCCCGGCCACGTAGCCGACCGGCCGGCCGCCGACGGGGATGACGACGTTCGGGGTGTCGGTCCCCAGCGAGGCGCCGCCGACGATCCCGGCCGTGAGGTCGAACGAGACCGTCTGCGGGGTCCAGCTGATGGCGACCGGGGTGGCGTAGCCGGACAGCCAGACCTGGTCCCCGTCGACGGTGGCACAGAGCTGGGTCCGCAGGATGCCTTCGAAACCGTAGACACAGGTCTTGGTCGCCGTCGTGGCGGTGGAGGCCTGCGCGGTGGCCTCGGTGGCGCTCACGGCGCCGAGCGCGGACAGGGCGGCGGCACCGGCAAGGATCGCGGTGAATCGTTTCATCGGAGATCTCTCCTTCACAAGGGCACAGGGTGGGCCGAGGTGCGAAGCAGTGCAATTTCACGCTTCACATGTCAGATGTTTCCATGGGTTCCGGAGATTCACCGGCTGTTCGCCTTGCGTCCGAAGATGATTACCTGATCCGACCTTCACATGGCTGGATCTCGCGGTTCCGCATGCGGCGGCCACGCCACCCTCCCGGCCCCGGGTTCCGCCGCTCGCCCGCACCGGCCACCCCCCTGAACCACCCCCACCCCACCGGTGGACTCTCGACGATCTCCCGGTGGTGCGCCAGACTCTCCCTACGGCTCCCACCGCACCCTCCGCAGCACCACTGATCCTCGGACCACACATCGGAGAACCCCCACGGTGACTACGAGTCGAACCTTGGACATCAGCTTCTCGAACGGAAGATCCGGCAGCGGCCCGGCCACCTGGGGCCAGCAGGCCATCTGGGACGTCGTCAACCGCCTGACCCCCGCCGACCGTCCGCGCTACAACATCACCACGGCCTCACCCGTGGACCCCGGCGTCCCCGTGCAGACCACCCTGGACGCCCTGCGCGACCTGCTCCACCTGCACGACTCCCTGCACACCCGTCTGCACCCGGACGAGAGCGGGACCGGGCTGCGCCAGACCGTCGACCCGGACGGCCTGCTGACCGTGCACACCCGGCACTGCGACGACGACCCCACCGAACTCGCCACCGCCGGCAGCGCACTCCACCGCCGGCTGGCCGCCGACCCGTTCGACAGTGCCACCGACTGGCCGCTCCGGGTCGGTCTGGTGATCGCCGACGGGCTGGTCCGGCACATCACCCTGGTCCTCTCCCACACCGCGGTGGACGGCAGCGGAATGGGCCGGGTGATCCAGGACCTCACCGAGCTGGCCCTGGGCGCCACCCCCGAGTCCGTCCGGGCCGAGCGGTCGCCCCAGCAGCCGCTGGAGGAGGCGGAGTTCCAGCGGTCGGAGCGGGGAAGACGCCGCGACGCCAACGCCCGCGCGCACGTCCTGCGCAAGCTGCGGCTCGGCCCGCCCCGCCTCTTCCCGCCCACCACCGCGGAGTCCGCGCCGTTCCCGAACGCACTGCTCGACTCGCCGGCCCTGCTCCGCGCGGTCGACCTGGTCGCCACCGCCCACCGGGCGAGTTCCTCCTCCGTGCTGCTGGCGGCGGCCTGCACGATGACCGCCGAGCTCTCGGGATCACCGGACGTCGTGATCCAGGTCATCGTCAGCAACCGCTTCCTGCCGGGCCTGACCGACGCGGTGAGCGTGATCGCGAGCGACGGCGTGTTCCATCTGCCGAACGCCGCGGGCGACTTCGGCGAGACGGTCCGGCGCACCCAGGCCGCCGCGATCGCCACGTACCGCCACGCCTACTACGAGCGGCGCCTGCTGGACGGCGAGATCGACCGCCTGACGGCGGAGGGCGTCCCGCTGGCCGACCGGTCGTGCATCTTCAACGACACCCGCGACCTCCTGCCGGCCACCCTGGCGACCGCCCCCGTGCCGTCCTCCGAGCCGCTCGACCGGGCTCGCGAACGGACCACCCTGACCTGGCCGACCGAGTTCGACCCGCGGCCCGGCCTCAGCTACGCGCTGGACGCCCTGCAGACCGGCGACGCCCTCCAGCTCGCCATGACCGCCGATCCGGCCGTCCTCCCCCGCCCCGCCATGGCCCGCTTCCTCCTCGGCATCGAGAACCTGGTCGTCGGCGAGGCCGAGGCCCTGGCCGGGGCGGCCGAGGCCGTCGCCGTCCCGGCGGGCTGACCCGCCGAACCGGACGGCCCGGCCGTCCGCGCAGCTGCGCGGGCGGCCGGGCCGGAGGTCCCGCCCGGGCGTCAGCCCCGGTGGTCGTGGACCGCGTTGGTCTCCTGGATCTTCTTCCACGACTTCGGCTCCGGCGGCACGTCCGCCGCGCCGGACGCCGGTGCGGCCGCCGACGGGGCGGTCGCCGACGGGGCACCGAACGACGGAGCCGACGACGCGACGCCCGCCGCGACGCCCGACGAGCCGACCGCCGGCTTCCCGACGGTGAACAGCCAGGTGTTGAACAGCCCCCCGAGCGGCTTGCCGGAGATCCGCTCCGCGTACGCCTGGAACTGCTGGACGGTGGCGTTGCCGTACTTGCGCTCGGTCGGCCAGCCCTTCAGGATCCGGAAGAACTTGTCGTCCCCGACGGTGTTGCGCAGCGCCTGAACGGCCAGCGCCCCCCGGTCGTAGACGGCGGCGGCGAACTGGTGGTCCGCGCCCGGGTCCCCCGGCTTGACGGTCCAGAAGGCGTTGTCGGCCGGGTAGAAGGCGTAGACGTAGTCGGCCAGCTCCTGGGCGGTGCCCTCGTTCTCGTGCTCGGACCAGAGCCACTGCGAGTACCGGGCGAAGCCCTCGTTGAGCCAGATGTCGCTCCAGCGCTGGACGGAGACGCTGTCGCCGTACCACTGGTGCGCCAGCTCGTGGACCACCACGCCGGTGTTGGCGCCGCGCGCGAACTGGGCGGGGCTGTAGAAGATCTGGGTCTGGGTCTCCAGCGCGTACCCGGTGCGCACGTTGGGCACGTAGCCGCCGAGCGAGCCGAAGGGGTAGGGGCCGAAGTACCCGCTCAGCCAGTCGGCGATCTCGCCGGTCCGCTCGACGCTGGCCCGCGCGGCGCCGTCGTTCTCGCCGAGGTCCTTGCTGTAGGCGGTGGTGACGGGGAGTCCGCCCGCCGTGGTGTCGGTGTAGAGGTCGAACCTGCCGATCGCCAGCGTGGCCAGGTAGGTGGCCTGCGGCTTGGGCTGCCGCCAGTTGTAGCGGGTCCAGCCGGCCCGCGAGCTCTGGGTCAGCGTGCCGTTGCTGATCGCCTGGGTGCCGTCGGGGACCAGGACGGAGACGTCGAAGCTGGCCTTGTCGGTGGGGTGGTCGTTGCTCGGGTACCACCAGGCCGAACCCTCGGGCTCGTTGGCGACGACGCCGCCGTCGGGGGTGCGGATCCAGGCGGAGTAGCCGCCGCGCTCGACCTCGCCGGGCTTGTCGGCGTACCGGACCACCACGGTGATCCGGCTGCCCCTGTCGATCGTCCGGGCGGGGGTGATCTCCAGTTCCTGGTCACCGGTGGCGGCGAACCTGGCGGGGCGCCCGTTGACCAGCACCTCGTTCACCTTGAGCACGAAGTCCAGGTTGAACCGGGTGAGGTCCTGGGTGGCGGTGGCGAGGAGGGTGGCGGTGCCCTCCAGCTCGTCGGTGACGGGCTGGTACTTGAGGCGGATGTCGTAGTGCGAGACGTCGTAGCCGCCGTTGCCGGCGTTCGGGTAGTAGGAGTCTCCGATGCCGGCCGCGCCTTGGCCGGCCTGGGCGGCGGAGGCGGGGACGGACAGGAGCAGGGCGAGCGCGCCGGCAGCGGCAGAGACGATCAGCCTCTTGCGCACAGGGGTCCTCCACAGGATCGCTGGGACAACGGGTCGCAACGATCCTTGTCCCGGCGGACCTCGTCTCACGCCTTGGAGATGAAATGTTCATGAGAAGAAACAGGCCGACATCACCGTGCCGCGCCCGTGCCGCGCCCGTGCCACGTCCGGCCGGGTGCGGCCTCCGCCGCGCCCGGACCCTCACGCCCCCAGCGCCACCGGCGCCCGTACCAGCGAGCCGTACTCCGTCCACGACCCGTCGTAGTTCTTGACGTGCGGGTACCCCAGCAGCTCGGTCAGCGCGAACCAGGTGTGGGCCGAGCGCTCGCCGATCCGGCAGTAGGCGATCACCTCGCGCTCGGACTCGACGCCCTGCACGCCGTAGAGCGCGCGCAGTTCCTCCGCCGACCGGAAGGTGCCGTCCTCGTTGGCCGCCTGCGACCACGGGATGTTCACCGCACCGGGGATGTGCCCGGGCACCTGCGCCTGTTCCTGCGGCAGGTGCGGCGGCGCCAGCGCCTCGCCGCGGTACTCGGCGGGCGAGCGGACGTCCACCAGCACCGCGTCCGTACCGGGCTTGGCGAACACCTCGGCCTTGGCGAGCACCTCGTCCCGCAGCGCCCGGACCTCGGGGTGCTCGGGTTCGGTCATCCGGTACCCGCTGTGCTGGTAGTCCATGACCTCCCGGGTGAGCGGGCGCGCCTCCAGCTCCCACTTCTTGCGCCCGCCGTCCAGCAGCCGCACCGGCCCGAAGCCGCGCAGCCGCATCAGCCAGTAGGCGTACGCGGCGAACCAGTTGTTCCTGCCGCCGTAGAGCACCACGGTCGTGTCGTCCTCGACCCCGGCGGCGCGCAGCAGGTGCTGGAGGCCGGTGCGGTCGATGTAGTCGCGGCCGACCGGACTGTGCAGGTCGGTGGCCCAGTTCCAGCCGACCGCGCCGGGGATGTGGCCCTGCTCGTACGCCCCGGTGTTCTCGTCCACCTCGACGACGCGGAGCGTGCCGTCGTCCAGGTGACGCGCCAGCCACTCCGTGTCGACCAGCGTCTCGGGGTGTGCGTAGCCGTTGCCGGTCATCGACGCCCTCCTTCACTCGGACGGACCCTTCGAACCTACGTCCGCGCCCGCGCCCCGGCCACCCGCCGGCCCCGCACCCGCCGCTACGCCGGGGTGCCGGCCGGGCGCGCCACGTAGTAGAGGTTGAGCACGTCGCCCTCGACCCGCCGGGTGTCCACCGTGCCGAACCCGGCCTCCGCCAGCATCCGCCGGGCGGTCTGCTCGCCCCAGACCGTGCCCAGCCCGGCGCCGCCCTCGCCGAGCGAGACCGTCATGCAGTAGAAGACCGAGAAGGCGTACAGCGCGGGGCCCAGCGGGTGGTCGAGGTTCTCCTCCAGCCGGCTGCTCGCCGCGATGTCGCCCATCAGGAAGACGCCGTCGGGCCGCAGCGCTCCCGCGACGGCGCTCAGGGTGGGGGCCGGCCGGGCCAGGTCGTGGATCACGTCGAACGCGGTGACCAGGTCGTACGCGCCGGTGAGCCGGGCGGAGTCGGCGAGCACGAAGCGGGCGTTGTCCAGGCCCTGCGCGGCGGCCTCGGCCTCGGCCGCCCCGATGCCCTTCTCGGAGATGTCCACGCCGGTGAACCGGCTCGCCGGGAAGGCCTTCGCCAGGACGTTGACGGCGTGGCCCTGTCCGGTGCCGATGTCGACCGCGTCGATGCCGGCCCGCAGCCGCTCGGTCAGGCCGGGCACCAGGGGCACGACCCCGTCCACCAGCACCCGGTCGTAGACCGCGGCGGTCTCCTCGCCCTGGAGGGCCTGGAACCGCGGGTACGCCGAGTAGGGCAGGCCCCCGCCCTCGCGGAACGCCGTGACGACCCGCTGCTCCACCTCGCCCATCAGCGCGAGGTACTGCATCATGCCCGCCGCGTTGTCCGGCCCGGCCGCCCGGGTCAGCGAGGCGGCGTGCTCCGGCGGCAGCCGGTAGCGACCGTGCTCGGGGCCGGGCTCGGGCCCGGGCTCGTACTCCACGAAGCCGCCGACGGCCATGCCGCCGAGCCACTCCCGGACGTAGCGCTCGTCCAGCCCGGCTGCGGCGGCGATCTCCCCGCTGGTCGACGGGGCGAGGCCGGCCATCGTGTCGAAGAGCCCGGTCTGGTGGCCGACGCTGGCCATGATCCCCAGGCAGGCGTCGTTCAGCACCTGCACCACGCGACCCGCGAACCGCTCCTGCCTCGCCGGGTCCGGCTCCCGTGCGGACATCGTTCCTCCTGCACAACTCGGGACGTGCGCGAACCCTCCCCTCGTCACGCTACGCCGCCCCGGGCTACCGTGCGGGCCAGGGCACCTCCGGCCGCCGCTCGTAGGCGTACCCGGCGGCGTCCCAGCGCGCGCCCTCCTCGGCGAGGCGCCGCTTGAACCCGTCCCAGTCGAGGGCGGCCTTCGGCGACCAGCCCAGCTCGGCCAGCGCGGGCAGCCGGGGCAGCAGCATCAGGTCCAGTTCGTAGGGGGTGTCCAGGGTCTCGGTCCAGAGCGGTGCCTCGATCCCGATCACCGACCCGGCCGGCAGCTTGAGCACGTTGTCCGGATCCCAGGTGTAGGCGTGCCGGGCGTCGATCGTGCCGGCCCAGACCAGCCCGAGCGGGTAGGACTTCTCGTACTTCATGTCCAGGTAGCTGCGGCCGGACGGCGACATGATCACCTTGGCGCCCCGCTCGGCGGCCTGCCCGAGCTCGACGTCGCGCCCGCCGCGGCCGTCCCAGTACTGCAGCACCCCGACCCCGGCCGGCGCGGCCTGGTTCCAGCCCACCGGCGTCTTGCCCGCGGCCAGCACCTGGGCGTTCACCTGCTGCACGAACCCCGCGTACTCCTCCGCGGAGATCGTCTTCACCTCGTCGCCGCCGATGTGCAGGTACGGGCCGGGGGTGAGCCGGGCCACCTCGGCGATCACCTCCCGGGTGAACGCGAAGACGGCGTCGCCGGTCGGGCAGAGCGTCGAGAAGCCGACCTCGATCCCGGTGTACGGCCAGGGCCGGGCGCTGCGGGTGCAGTCGAGCTCCGGGTAGGAGGCGAGGACGGCGTTGCTGTGGCCGGGCAGGTCGATCTCGGGGACGACGGTCAGGTAGCGCTCCTGCGCGTACCGGACGATCTCCTGGTAGTCGGCCGCCGTGTAGAAGCCGCCGGGGGTGCCGTCCACCTCGCTCACCGCACCGACCCGGGTGAGTTCGGGCCGGGACGGGATCTCGATCCGCCAGCCCTGGTCGTCGGTCAGGTGCAGGTGCAGGTGGTTGACCTTGTACAGGGCCAGCCGGTCGATGAACCCCTTGACCTCGGCGGGGGTGAAGAAGTGCCGCGCCACGTCGAGCATCGCGCCCCGGTAGGCGTAGCGGGGGCGGTCCTCGACGGTGACCGGCGCGACCGTCCACTCGGTGCCGTCAGCCGCCTTCGCCGGGCCCTCGATCTGCGGCGGGAGCAGCTGCCGCAGTGTCTGGGTGCCCCGGTAGAGGCCCTCGGGGGTGCGGGCGGAGATCCGGACGCCGGTGGCGTCGGAGGTCAGCCGGTAGCCCTCGGCGCCGGTCTCGGCGGGGAGGGCGGGGTCGAGCAGCAGGCCGATGCCGTCGGCCGCCGCGTCGCCGTCGGCCACCACCTCGACCGGCAGGCCGGTCGGGCGGCGCAGCGCCTCGGCGAGCTGCCCGGCGATCCGCCGCACCTCCTGTGCCTGCTGCGCCGGGGCGTCCGGACCGGTGGCGGTCCGGACGGCGGTGCGGGCGGTGAGCCGGTAGCCGGGCCCGGAGCCGGTGGTGGCGGAGAGCGGCGCCGGGACGATCCGGTCGGCGGTGCGCGGCCCCGCCGGGGCGGCGGCCGGGGCGGCGCCTCCGCCGGGCCCGGCGTCCCCGCCGCCGGCCGCCCGCTGCACGCCGAAGCCGACGGCCGCGAGGAGCAGCACGGCTGCGAGGACGAACACTCCGCGGGCCCGGGCGGAGAGCCCGGCTGTTCGGATCGGCACGGTCGCTCCCGGTGTCGTCGCGCAGTCGACCGGCCCGCGTTCACGGCCGGTTCACCGGAATGGTCTCAACCAATTCCCCGCTTGTCCCGCGCTTCGTACGAATTCGCCGTGCGGAGGCGCGGCGGCCCGGACGGCTCCGCTACGAGAACAGCACCGAGCGGACGTGGAGGCGCCGCCCGGCCGAGCCACCCGGCTTCAGCGTGTAGTAGACGTCGCCCCCGCACCCGAATTCCAGGAAGACGACGGAGGTCCCGCCGGTCCGGTTGACGGGAGCGAAGGCCGGGTCGGCCTCGGTGGCCCCCGGGAGGTCGATGCACGTCTCGCTCGCCGGATCGACGAGCTCGCCACGCTGCCCGGACCCGCCGTCCAGATAGGTGTAGCGGAAGACGCCGTCGGCGGCGTTGGCGGAGACCGGGACGGCGAGGACGAGAGCGACGGCGCTGGTGGCGGCGAGCACGGCGTTGCGGAGACGCATGGCGGGTGGCCCTTTCAGGGCGGTACCGGGTGGTACCTGGGTAATTGATGCGAGTTCACCCTAGAGGCCCAAAAATCGGTGAAACGATTCTGCTAATCCATCCTTTCGGGTGGTTTAGCACCATTTCCCGCTACCTTCCGTCATCGCACGGCCGTCGTCGGCGCCGCCGCCGCCCCGTTTCACCCCGGCGGCGCGGTGAAGCGGTACCCCGAGTCGATCAGCACCGGCAGGTACGTCTTCAGCGCCGCCACGGTCTGCGAACGGTCCCCGCCACCGTCGTGGTTGAGCACGATCGCCCCGGGCCGGACGTCCTTGAGGATCCGGTCGGTGATCACGCCCGTCCCCGGGCGGGCCCAGTCCCGGGGGTCCACCGACCAGGCCATCGGCCGCATCCCCAGGTCGGCGCTCACCTTGAGCGACGTCGAGGACCAGTCCCCGCCGGGGGCGCGGAACCAGGTCGGCACCTTCCCGGTGGACCGGTGCAGCAGGTCCGAGGTGCGTTCCAGCTCCTCTCGGACCTTCGACTCGGAGAGGCTCCGCAGGTCGGGGTGGGACCAGGTGTGATTGGCGATGTGGTGGCCCCGGGCGGCGATCTCCCGGACCAGCCCGGGGTGTTCGACCGCGTTCTCCCCGATCAGGAAGAAGGTGGCCCGGATCCCGTACTGCTCCAGCAGCGCCAGGACGGTCGGGGTGTGGCGGGGGTCGGGACCGTCGTCGATGGTGAGCGCGACCACCCGGCGCTCGGCGTCCAGCTCGTACACGGGCCGGGTCTCGGCCGCCGTCAGCGCCCGCGCCACCGGCGGGGGCACCGACGGGGCGGCGGTCGGGGAGGGCGCCGCGGACGGCGACGGGGAGGGGGAGGGTTCCGCCGGGGGCGACGGGTCGGCGGAGCCGGGTACCGCGCCCGGGCCGGGCGGGCCGGCGGCCTCGGCACCCTCCGCCGCACCCCCTCCCCCGCCCTCGGCCGGACCCCGGCAGCCGGCGATCCCGAGCAGCGACATCCCGGCCGCGACCAGCAGCAATCTTCGCGAAGTAATCTGACGATCAGACAGCATGTCGAATGTCTCCCCCGTTCACCGCCCCGCCTCCCGGCGGCAACTCCGACGAGCTCGATCACCACCCTGACGGACCAAACCGCAGCTCATCCCCCCTCCCCCCGACCGGAGCCGGGCCGGGCCCGCTAGTCTGACCTCTCCCAGTGTGATGATCTGTCTTCAGAGGACGTGGCCATGACGACGAGTCAGGACTTCGCCGACCAGCCCGACAACGACGCCGCCGAGCTCAGCCAGTGGGAGAAGTACGGGGTCGACACCAGCGCCCCGCACTCCGCCCGCGTCTACGACTACTGGCTGGGCGGGAAGACCAACTTCCCGCCGGACCGCGCCATGGGTCAGGCCATCGAGCAGGCCGTGCCCAGCGTCAAGGCGATGGCCAAGGAGAACCGCGCCTTCCAGGGCCGCGCCGTCCGCCACCTGGCCGAGCAGCAGGGCATCCGCCAGTTCCTCGACCTCGGCACCGGCATCCCGACGTCGCCGAACACCCACGAGATCGCCGAGGCGGCCAGCCCCGGCACCCGGGTGGTGTACGTGGACAACGACCCGATCGTGCTGGCCCACGCCCGCGCGCTGATGGTCTCCACCCCGGCCAGCCGCACCACCTACATCCACGCCGACCTCGGCAAGCCCGCCGAACTGCTGTCCGACCCGGCGCTCACCTCCACGCTGGACCTCTCCCAGCCGGTCGGCCTGCTGATGATCGCCGTCCTGATGCTGATCGCCGACGAGGACGACCCGTGGGGCAAGGTCGCCGCGCTGCGGGACGCCCTGCCGGCCGGCAGCTTCCTCGCGCTCACCCACCCCACCCAGGACTTCGACCCGGTGGCCGTCGGCAAGGTCGCCGACGCCGCGCGGGCCGGCGGCATGACCCTCGTCCCGCGCACCAAGGAGGAGGTCTCCCGGTTCTTCGACGGCTGGGAGCTGATCGAGCCGGGCGTCTCCCCGGTCATGGCCTGGCACCCGGACGGCGAGCAGCCGGCCGACCCGTACGCCGCGTACTACTGGGGCGGCGTCGCCCGCAAGCTCTGAACGCCCACGACGGGCCCGGCCCCCGCACGCCGGGGGCCGGCCTGCGCACCGACCGCGGGGCCGGGTCGGGGCCACGGACGGGGGCAGGGGCGGGGGCACGGACGGGACGGGCGCGGGACCGGCGGGCTACTTGAGCAGCCGGGAGAGCCGCCGGTCCGCCAGCAGCCGGCCCCCGGTCTGACAGGTCGGGCAGTACTGGAACGACGAGTCGGCGAGCGACACCTCCCGCACGGTGTCCCCGCAGACCGGGCACGGCTGCCCGGTCCGGCCGTGCACCCGCAGGCCGAGCTTCTTCTCCGCCTTCAGCTCCCCCGCCGCCAGCCCCCGGGAGCGCTCCACCGCGTCGCGCAGCGTCGACCCGAGCGCCTCGTACAGATGCGCCGTCTCCTCCTCGGACAGGCTCGACGCCAGCTTGTACGGGGACATCCGGGCCGCGTGCAGCACCTCGTCCGAGTAGGCGTTGCCGACGCCGGCCAGCACGCCCTGGTCCCGCAGCACGCCCTTGATCCGGCGCTTCTCGCCGTGCAGCAGTTCGGCGAAGCGCTCCGGGGTGAATCCGGGGTCGAGCGGGTCCGGGCCGAGCCGGGCCACCCCCGGGACCTCCGCGGGGTCCCGCACCACGTACACCGCGAGGCCCTTCCTGGTGCCCGCCTCGGTGAGGTCGAACCCGTCCCCGTCCGGCCCGTCGAGCCGCACCCGCAGGGCGAGCGGGTTCCGCCCGCCCGGCCGCGGCGGCTCCGCGGGCAGGCTCTCCTTCCAGCGCAGCCAGCCCGCGCGGGCCAGGTGGACCACCAGGTGCAGGTCCCCGGCGGCGACGTCCAGGAACTTCCCGTGCCGGACGACCGGCCCCACCGTGCGCCCCTCCAGCGCCGTGACCGGCGGGTCGTACGTCTTCAGCGCACTGATCGCCACCGGCTGGACCCGGGCGATCACGCGCCCGGTCAGCCGCTCGGACAGGTAGGCGGTGAGGGCCTCGACCTCGGGCAGCTCCGGCATGCGCCCAGTCTCGCGCAGCCGCCCGCGCTCCGCCCCCGCTGCGACCACGCTGCGACCCCGCACAGCACCACCGCGCACCGCGGCCCCGGCGGCTCTCTTTGCCGACCGGCCACCCCCGGCGCAGGCTGGGAGGTGGACCGCGCACCACCGAGGGAGGCCGCCCCGCCATGTGCACGCTGGAGGAACAGATCGACATCGACGCCCCGGTGCTCGCCGCCTGGGAGCAGCTGCACCGCGTCCACGACTACCCGCGCTTCGTCGACGGCGTCCGCAGCGCCCACCCGCACGGCCGCAACCTCGCCCACCTCGGGGTCGAGGTCTCCGGCAGCGAGCACGACGTCGAGACCGAGATCACCGACCGGGGCCGGGGCCGGGTGATGGCCTGGCGGACCCTGGACGGCCTCGACCTGCACGGCGCCTTCGCCCTGCTGGCGCTCGACCGGGAGCACACCCGGCTCCAGGTCCGGGTGGAGTACGACCCGGAGGCGGTGCACGAGGCGTTCGGCGGGCCGCGCGGTTTCGCCCAGGCCGGGGCGATCGAGCGGACAGTCCGGGCCGACCTGGAGCTGTTCCGGGAGCTGGTCGAGGCCCGGATGGCGGCTGCCTCCCGGCCCGCCGACCCGGTCGTCGCGGCGCCCGGCACCCAGGACGTAAACGGCCCATAAGTGCAGCTCAGGGCCGTGGTGAGGATCTTCACAGGGGGCGCCCTGAACAGTCGTCCGGGTTTCAACCTGTGGCAGACTCGGATCCTATGCAGACCCACACCGGCCCGGTCGGCCCGGCTTCCAGGACGCTCCGCGCGGCGGTCTTCGCCGCGCTGCTCGTGCTGCTCGCCGGGCTCGGCCAGGTGCTGGTCACCGGCCGCCCGCTGCCGCTCGGCACGCTGGCCGTGGCGGGGGCCGCCGTCTTCGCGGTGGCGTTCGCGCTGGCCGGCCGCGAGCGCGGCTACCGGGCCGTCGCGGCGGTCTTCCTGCCGTTGCAGCTCGGCCTGAGCGCCCTGTTCGACCTCGCCCAGTCCACCTGCCCCTCGCTGCCGCCGGGCGCCGCACGCGGCCTCGAACCGCTGCTCTGCGGCGGTGGCTCGCTCGGCGGGTTCCTGGTCGGTCACGGCCTCTCCCGACCGACCAGCCTGCTGCTGCTCCTGCTGCTGCACTCGGCGATCGCGCTGGCCGCCGCCTTCTGGCTGCGCCGTGCCGACGCCGCGCTGACCGGCCTGGCCGGGTCGGTCCGGATGCTCGGGGACTTCGCCCGGCGCTTCCTCTCCGCCGCCGGCCGCTGGGTGCTGCTGCTCGTCGCGCCGCGCCCGGCCCGCCCGGTCGTCCGGATGCCGTTCCCGCGCGCCAGCCGGGTCCGGGTACCGGCCGAGTCCGTCCTGCTCCGGCCCGCCGTCCGGCGCGGCCCCCCGGTGTCCGCGCCGGCCTGCTGAGCGACCCCGTCTCCCCGGTGGTCCTCCGCCGGTCGTCCCGCCGCGCCCGCACGCACGCCACGAGCACCAGGACGACGTCACCATGAGCACCGCCCCGAAGAACCCGAAGAACCCCAAGAACACCAAGGGCGCCACCGGCCCCAAGGCGTCCGCCAGGGCCGCCGCCCGCCGGGCCGCCACCGAGCGGATGCGCGAGGAGCGCGAGCGCACCGAGCGGTCCGCCCGGATCCGCCGCCGCACCGTGGTCGGCGTCGCCTCCGCCGCCGTGCTCGCCCTCGCGGCGGGCGTGGCCTTCGCCGTCGGCGGCTCCTCCGGCTCCGGCGACACCGCGGCCGCGGGGCCGCTGGTCACCCCGGCCAACGCGGGCGCCGACGGCACCGTGATCACCTACGGCAAGGCCGACGCCCCGCACACCCTGGAGGTGTACGAGGACTTCCGCTGCCCCTACTGCGAGCAGCTGGAGACCACCACCGGCGCGACCATGCAGCAGCTCGCCGACGCCGGCACGTACAAGATCGAGTACCGCCTGGCGACCTTCCTCGACCAGGGCCTCGGCGGCAAGGGCTCGCGGACCGCGCTGGCCGCCGCCGGTGCGGCGCTGAACGAGGGCGTGGACAAGTTCAAGCAGTTCCACGACGTGCTCTACGCCAACCAGCCGGACGAGCGGGACGACGCCTTCGCCGACGTCAACCACCTGCTCGACCTGGCCGGCCAGGTGCCGGGCCTGAAGACCGACGGCTTCGTCAAGGCGGTCCAGGACGGCACGTACGTGCCCTGGGCCGAGCAGGTCAACAAGGCCTTCGACAAGAGCGGCGTCACCGGCACCCCGACCGTCCGGCTGGACGGCAGGAAGCTCGACGTCTTCTCGGGCGGCGCCCCCGCCACCCCGGAGCGCTTCACCGCCATGGTCAAGCAGGTGACCGGGTGACCGCCGCCGCCCCCGCGACCGGTTCCGGCGCACCCGGGACCGGCGCACCCGCCCGCCGCGCCGGCCTCGGCGCGAGCCGGCCGTTCGCCCTGCTGCTGGTGATCGGCGGAGCGCTCGGGCTGTTCGCCTCCGCCGTCCTCACGCTGGACAAGATCCGGCTGCTGGAGGATCCGTCCTACGTCCCCAACTGCAACATCAACCCGATCATCAGCTGCGGCTCGATCATGCGCAGCGACCAGGCCGAGGCCTTCGGCTTCCCGAACTCGCTGCTCGGCCTGGCCGGCTTCGCCGTCGTCCTGACGATCGGCGCCGGGCTGCTGGCCGGGGCCTCCTACCGGCGCTGGTTCTGGCTGGGGCTGCAGGCCGGGACGGTCTTCGGCATCGGCTTCGTGAGCTGGCTGACGTACCAGGCGCTGTACCGGATCGGCGCGCTCTGCCCGTACTGCATGGTGGTCTGGGCGGCGATGATCCCGCTGTTCTGGTACACCACCCTGCACAACCTGCGCTCCGGCGTCCTCCCGGTGCCGCGCGCCCTGCGCCCGGCGGTCCGCGAGGCGGCCCGCTACCACTGGGTGGTCCCGGTGCTCTGGTACGCGGTGATCGCCCTGCTGGTCCTCAACCGCTTCTGGTACTACTGGCGCACGCTGATCTGAGCGGCGGGCCGGTCACCGCGGACGGAACCGGTCACCGCCCCTCCGGGGACGGTGACCGGTTCGCACCCGCCCGGCCCGAGCGGCCCGCGGCAGGTACGGGACCGACTGCTCGCGCCGTCCGGTTCATGGGGGCGGGCGGACCGGACTGGTCGGGGGCCGCGGCCAGAACATAGGCAGAGTCCCCCGTTGTCCGGCCGCGCGAGGATCGGGAAGATCACGGTGGGGGCGGCGGCCCGCCCCCCGGCAGGGTGCCGGCCGGACCGGCCCGATGCGAGCGGTCCCGGGCGACGCCCCCGCCACGCCGGACCACCGCGACCGACACCCGTTGGAGGAGTCCTTGGACGAGCAGCGGCGGACCACAGTGCGGTTCTCGGTCCTCGGCCCCCTCCAGGTCGAGGTCGCCGGCCGGCCGGTGCCGCTCGGACCGCCCAAACAGCGGCTGGTCCTGGCCATGCTGCTCTGCTGCCCCAACCGCCCCGTCTCGCTGGAGCTGCTGACGGAGGCCGTCTGGCAGGACGAGCCGCCACGGACGGCCCGCAAGAACCTCCACGTCTACGTGTCCGCCCTGCGCCGGCTGCTCGGCGACGAGGCCGGCGAGGGCGGCGACGGCGACCGGGCCCGGATCGTCCACGACTACGGCGGCTACTGCCTGCGGACGGAGCGGTCGGAGTACGACGTCTCGCGGTTCCAGGACCTCGCCCAGGCCGGCCGGACCGCCGCGGTCGCCGGCGAACTCGACGCGGCGGCGGGCCTGTTCCGCCAGGCACTGGACCTCTGGCAGGGCGACCCGTTCGCCGGCCTGCGCTGCTCCCCCATGGTCCGGGCCGAGGCCGCCCGGCTGGAGGAGCGCTGCCTCGGCGGCTACGAGGACTGGGCCGAGACGGAGCTGGAACGCGGCGGCGCCATCGCCGCGGTCGCGGAGGGCGTCGGCGAGCTGATCGAACGGCACCCGCTGCGCGAACGGCTGCAGGCGGCCCGGATGAACACCCTGCACGTGCTGGGCCGCCAGGCCGAGGCCCTGGCCGCCTACGACCGGTACCGGCAGCTGCTGGCCCGCGAACTGGGCCTGTCGCCGAGCCCGGCCCTGGAGCGGCAGTACCGCCGCATCCTGGCCGCCCGGCGCGGCGGCGGCCGGCCGGGTCCGGCCGGCGGACCCGCCCGGACCGTCCTGCCGCCCGACACCGCGGACTTCACCGGCCGCGCGGAGCAGGTGCGCGAGCTGCGGGAACTGCTCGTCGACGGCGGCCGGGTGGCGGCCCTGGTGGGCCCCGCCGGGATCGGGAAGACCACGCTCGCCGTCCGCATCGCGCACCTGCTGCAGGCCGACTTCCCGGAAGGCAGGATGCTGGTGCGGTCCCGCACCGAGGACGGGTCGCCCCGGTCCTGGCAGGAGGTGCTGGGCGACGTCGCACGGCTGGCCGGCATGGCCGAGCAGCCCGCCGACGACCCCTGCCGGACGGTCGCCCGGTGGCACGCCTGGCTGGCCGACCGCAGGGTGCTGCTGATCCTCGACGACGTCCCGGACGAGACGGTCGCCCGGGCGCTGCTGCCCGCCGACGGCGTGAGCGCCGCCGTGGTCACCTCGCGCGTCCACCTGGCCGGCCTCGCGCCGGTGCACCGGGTCGAACCGCCCCCCTACTCGCCGGACGAGGCGCTGGAGCTGCTCGGCCGGATCATCGGCCCGGACCGCCTGCGCAGCGACCTCGCGGCCGCGGAGGAGATCGTCGACGCGACCGGGATGCTGCCCCTCGCGGTGCGCGCCGGCGGGCTGAAGCTCGCCGTCCTGCGGCACCTCCCGCTGCGCGAGTACGCCGCCCGGCTGGCCGACCCGGACGCGGTGCTCGACGAGCTCGCCGCCGGCGACGTCGCCGTCCGCCCGCACCTCGCGCGCTGCTGGCGCGAGCTGACGCCCTCGGGCCGGGCGGCGCTGCTGCGCCTCGCGCGGCTCCCGCTGGCCCGCCCGTTCACCCTCGCCGAGGCCGCCGCCGCGCTCCACTGCGACGAGAGCGCCGCGCTGCGGGAGCTGGAGGCCCTGATCAGCGCCGGCATGGTGACCTCGCCGGTCGACGAGGTCACCGCGCACCGGGCGGTCTACGCCGTGCCGCGGCTGATCCACCTGTACGCGCGGGAGGGCGCGGCCCCGCCGCCGGACCGCCCGCAGGCGCACCGTCCCGGACACTGCGGTCAGCGGGTCGCCCGCTGACCGCGGTCCTCAGGACCCGGCGAGCCGGCGGTAGCGGCTGCCGTGGAAGACCAGGGGCGGGGTCTGCGGGTCGACGCCCGTGACGTGCACCCGCAGCAGGACGATCCGGTGGTCCCCGGCGGTGATCTCGCGCTCGACCGAGCAGTCGTACCAGGCGCACGCGCCGTCCAGCAGGACCGCGCCCTCCCCGGTCCGGCACCAGTCGAGCCCGGCGAAGCGTTCGACGCCGCGCGCGGACAGCTGCCGGCAGACACCTTCCTGGTCGCCGCTCAGCACGCTCACACCGAGCCTGGCGGTCCGCCGCAGCCGCGGCCAGGTGGTCGAGGCGAGCCCGGCGCAGACGGAGACCAGCGGCGGGTCGAGCGACACCGGGACGAAGGACGACGCGGTCATCCCGACCGGCTCGCCGTCGACCAGCGCCGCCAGCACGGTCACGCCGGTCGGGAAGGCGCCGTAGACCCGGCGCAGCGCGAGCGGGTCGGTGGTCCGGAGCACCGGGGTCCCGACGCCCGCGCCGGCTCCGACACCGGTGTCGGCGTTCACGGTCCCACCGGCGCCGCGTCCGGTCCGCCGCGGCGGCGGCGCCGGGCCCCGGCGAAGGCCGCGGCCGTGGCGGTGTAGTCGGACGCGGCGCGCGCGGTGTCCATGATGAACGTCCGGCACCCGGCGTCGAGGTAGCGGGCGATCTCGGCCTCGACCTTCTCGTGGCTGCCCACGAGGTAGGGGCAGAAGGTCGCGTAGGTGCGGAACGGGCCCATCCAGTAGGGGCTGTCCGGCCCGCCGGGGAACTCGTCGGCGGCGGACAGCCGGGCCACCCACTCCGAGTCGGAGACGCCGCGCGCCAGCATCTGCGCGAGCCGGCCGGCCCGGCTCGCCGGGAAGCGCTCGTGGGCCACGGTCCACGCCTCCCGGTCGGTGTCGCGGGCGATGATCCCGATCCGGACGCCCCCGCCGTCGAGGCCGCCGAGATCCCCCTCGGTGCCCGGGCCGGGCGGCACGGGGTAGCGGACGGGGACGGCGCCGAGCGTCCCGGCCGCCCGGCGGCCGGCCTCGGAGGAGCCGGACATGTACAGCTCCGGCGCCAGCCCGGCGGGCAGCGCGGGGGCCAGCGGCAGGTTGCGGGCCCGGTAGTAGCGGCCCTCGAAGGTCACCGGGCCCGCACCGGCCAGCAGCAGGCCGACCAGCTGGGCGTACTCGGTCAGCCGCAGGTAGCGGTCGTCGTGCGGGGTCGCGTCGCCCAGTGCGGTGAGGTCGCCGACGACGCCGCCGGCCACCAGGTTGAGGGCGATCCGGCGCCCGTAGAGCATGCCGTAGCTCGCGATCCGCTGGGCGACCGCGTACGGGTGGGCGTACACGGGCTGCACGGCGACCAGCGGGGCGAAGTCGGTGGTGGCGGCGAGCACCTCCTGGGCGACGACCCAGGGGTCGACCGTGTTGTTGTCGGAGTAGACGAGCGCCCCCCGGAAGCCGGCCTCCTCCGCCAGCCGGGCGGCCTGCCGGACCACCCCGAGGTAGCCGTGCCGGTCCGCGGGCGGCGGAACGGTCGTGAACAGCCGGAGGTCCGGCACTTCCTCGGCCACGGCAACACCTCTCGTCGTCGGCCCGACGGGTCACGGAACATCACCCCCACAGTGGGACGCGTTCCCGGCCGCGTCCAGGTAAGCGGCAGGCAACTTTGCTGCCTGCGGACCGGGGCCCCGGCTGCCGCCCTCTTGCCTGTTCCCGGTCGACGCGGCGCTCCTAGGCTGACCCGGCGTCAGCCTCGGGCGCAGGTCGGGCGCCACACGAACGAACGGAGTCCTCCGTGAACGAGCCGGTTCCCCTCTCGTACGGCCAGCTGTCGGTCTGGCGCGACGTCAGGCACCTGGCGCGCGGCCGGTGGCACGAGGCCAACGTCCGGACGGTGTGGATCCCGCCCGAGGACGGGGCCGGGGTCAGCGTCGCCGAGGTGCAGGACGCCGTCCTCGCGCTCGCCGCGCGCCACGAGTCGCTGCGGACCGTCTACGACGTGTCGGACCCGTTCGCGCCGTCCCAGCGGGTGCTGCCGACCGCCGACGGAGTCGACGCCGGCGTGGTCGAGTGCACCGCCGAGACCTTCGACGGGATGACCGCCGCGCTGGCCGCCGAGCCCTTCGACCTGGGCGCCGCGCCCGCGTGGCGGTTCCGCGTCGCGACCGAGCACGGCCGGCCCCGCGCGGTCGTGGTGATCAAGCACCACATCGTCGCGGACGGCTGGAGCCTCGGCATCCTGGAGTCCGGGTTCCGCACCGCCCTGGAGCGGGGCAAGCCGTCGGACGGCGCCCCGCCGCCCACGCCCCGGGAGCTGGCGGTGTGGCAGCACGCGACCGGCCGCGGGGCGCGCCGGGCCGCGCTGACCGGCTACTGGGAGCGGGTCTTCGGCCTCTCCGCCGCACAGCTCGGCCCCGCGGGCCCCGGCACCGCCCAGGACACCGCCCAGGACGAGGCCGTCCAGTACACCGTCCGTTCCCGGGCGGCCCACGCCGCCGCGCGCCGGCTCGCCGAGGAGCTCTCCGTGCCGCTGTCCAGCGTCGTGCTGGCCGCCTTCGCCCGGACCGCGGCGCTCGCGGCCGGACCGGGCGCCCTGGTCGGCCAGCTGATGTCCTCCAACCGCTTCGTCCCTCCGTGGAACGGCGTGGTCAGCTCGATGAACCAGTGGGCGGCGGCCCCGTTCGACTCCGGCCCGGAGGAGTTCGGGCCGTACGCCCGCCACGTCCACACCCGGAGCCTGACCGCCTTCCGGTACGGGATGTACGACGTGGACGAGGTCGACGCGCTGCGCGACGCCGTCCGCCGCGACCGGGACCCCTACCGGGCGACCTTCGCCTTCAACTTCCTGCCGGGCGAGGCGCCGCCGCCCTGCGCCGAGGACGAGACCGGACCGGTCCGGGAGGACCCCTTCTCCCGGATCGGGCACCCCTGCTACCTGCGTGTCACCAACGAGGGCGAGCAGGCGCTCGAACTGCGCCTGCGGACCATGGGCCTCGGCGACGCCCTGACCCTCGACCTCCTCCGGGGAACCGTCGCCAGGCTGGCGGACTCCGCCTCCTGAACCGGCCACCGCTCACCCGAACCGGTCCTCACACCCGGGTTCCCTGCCCGCCGTCCCTGGAGCCGCCCGTGCCCGCCGCCCCGTCCTCAGCCCCGTCCGCCGCCCCCTCCGCCGCCCACGTCGTCGTGCTCCACCGGTGGACCGACTCCTACGCCGACTACGCCGCCTACCTGGACCACACCGCGTACCGGGTCAGCTACGTGACCACCCCGGGCGGCCGGGCCGGGATCCCCGCCTCGGCCTCCGCCGCCGTGGCCGTCGTCCCGAGCACCGAGGACCGCGCCGCGGTGCGGGCCGCCGTCGACCGGCTGACCGCCGAACACGGCGCGCCCGCGCGGATCGTGGCGCTGCACGAGGTGGACCTCGACGTCGCCGCCGAGCTCCGTGAGGAGCTGGGCGTGCCCGGCGAGACGCCCGCCCGGCTGCGGCCGTTCCGCGACAAGCTGGCGATGGCCCGAAGGCTCGCCGCGCAGGGCGTCCCGGTCCCGGCCACCGGGCCCGCCCCGGACCGGGCGGCGGTCGCCGGCTTCGCCGACCGGCACGGCTGGCCGGTGATCCTCAAACCGGTCCGCGGGACGGCGAGTTCGCACGTCACGCGGCTCGACGGCCCGGAGGACCTGGCGGCGTACGCCTTCCCGCCGGACGTCGCCGTCCTGGTGCAGTCGTACGTGCCGAACGAGATCCTGCACGTCGACGGGGTCGCCGCCGACGGCGACCTGCGGGTTTGGCGCGCCTCGCGCTACCTCAACACCTGCCTGGACTTCACCCGGGGGGACGCGCTCGGCTCGGCCGAGATCGACGACTCGGCGCTGCTCAAGGCCGTCGGCGAGTTCACCCGGCGCGCCGTGCTGGCGATGTCGGCCGAGCCGTGGGTGTTCCACCTCGAACTGTTCGCCTCCGCGGACGGCTCCGAACCGGAGTTCCACGTCCTGGAGGTGGGCGCGCGGCCCGGCGGGGCGGAGGTCCCGTTCGTCTGGCGCGAGGTGCACGGCGTCGACCTGATGGCCGCCGCCGTCGACATCCAGCTCGGCCGGCCGCTGCCCGCGTTCCCGTTCCCGGCGGACCGGGCCGAGGACGGGCACGAGGGTGACCACGAGGGTGACGACGAGGGCGAGTACGGCGGCTGGCTGCTCGTCCCGACCCCCGCCGCGCGCCCGTGCCGGGTCCTCGCGGCGACGCCGCAGACCGGCCTGGAGGACGGGCCGTACGCCGAGCGGCTCCCGGCCCCGGGCCGCCACCTGGCCGACCTCCCCGGGTACGAGCACTCCGGCGCGCGGTTCCGCTTCCGCGGCCGCACCACCGCCGACGTGGAGCGCGCGATCAGGCGCACGGTCGACCGGCTCGACTACCGCTGCGAGCCGGTCGACCCGGCCCGCCCGCCCCACGTGGTCCTGGTCGGCACCGGTGGCCGCGTCTACCGGGAGTACGCGCTCCGGGACGCGGCGGCGCACGGCCGGGTGTCCACGGTGAACGACGCGCCCGCCGACTGGGAACTGCCGTACCTGGCCGGCCACCTGGTGGCGGACACCGGGGACGCCGACGCGCTCACCCGGGCCGTCGCCGAGGCCCTGGCCGGGGACACCGGACCGGTCGGCCTGCTCACCTGGAGCGAGGTGCAGCTGGAGCGGACCGCCGAGGCGGCCGAGCGGCTCGGGCTGCCCCACATGTCCCCGGAGGCGGTCCGCAACTGCCGCGACAAGCTCCGGACCCGGCGCCTGCTGGAGCAGGCCGGGCTGCCGTCCGCGCGCTACGCGGTCGCGCACGGCCTGGACGAGGCACTCGCGGCGGCGGAGTCGATCGGGTACCCGGTGGTGGTCAAGCCCCGGGCCCTGGCGGGCAGCAGCGGCGTGGTCCTGGCGGCCTCGCCCACCGCGCTCACCGAGCTGCACCGGCACGCCGACCGGGCCGCGTTCACCGGCCTCGACCCGCTCGACGGCCTGCTGATCGAGGAGTACCTGGACGGTCCGGAGATCAGCCTGGACTGCGTGGTGGTCGCGGGCGAGGTGCACGCCGTCAACCTGGCGCGGAAGCGGATCGGCTACCCCCCGTTCTTCGAGGAGGTCGGGCACCTGGTCGCGCCGTGGCACCACGAGCCGTGGGCCGGGGAGACGACCGACCTGGTCGCCCGGATCCACGCGGCGCTCGGGGTGACCACCGGTGTGACCCACGCCGAGCTGCGGCTCACCGCCCGCGGCCCGCGCCTGGTGGAGCTCAACGGGCGGCTCGGCGGCGACTTCATCCCGCTGCTCGGCCGGCTCGCCACCGGCGTGGACCTGACCGCCGCCGCCCTGGACACGGCCCTCGGCCTGGTCCCCGACCTGCGGCCGGTCCGCGACGACTGCGCCGAGGTGCGGTTCCTCTACCCCGCGCAGGACGGCACGGTCGCCCGCCTGGACGTCTCCGGCGCCCGCGAGGTGCCGGGCGTGGAAAGGGTGGTGGCCCTGGCCGAGCCGGGTCAGCGGCTGCTGCTCCCGCCCCGCGGCGTGGTGCCGCGGCTGGCCGCGGTCGTCGCCACCGGGCCCGACGCCGCCACCTGCGACCGTGTCCTGAACGAGGCGTTCAGCCGGATCGAAGCAACCATCACCCCCGCCGAGGAGGCGTGAACACGCACATGGACTCTCCCGAAGTCACCCACGTCGTGGTCGGATTCAGCGTCGGCCTGCTGAACCAGCTGGAGCGGGTCCTGCCCCCCGGCTCGGTCCTGGTCGTCGAGGAGCCGACGATCTGCGAGGCCCGCGACGTCGCCGGGCAGCTCCCGAGGTTCCGCTGCGCGGCCGGGTTCGTCGCGGCCCCCGTCCAGAACGGGACCGTCCGGCTCGCGGACCACGTCGACCGGCCGGACGCCGTCCGCGCCGTGCTGCCCGCCCTGGAGTACACGGTCGTCCCGGCCGCCGAGCTCGCGGAGGCGTGGGGGCTGCCGAACGGCGGGCCCGACGCCGTCCGGCTCTTCCGCGACAAGTCGCTGCTGCGGGAGGCCACGCAGCCGGCCGGCGTCGCCCAGCCGGACTGGCAGCGGATCGACGGCCCGGAGGAGGTCGCCCGCTTCCGCGACGCGCACCGCGGGGAGTGCGTCCTGAAGCCGACCCACCTCCAGGGCAGCCTCGGCGTCCAGCTCCTCGGCCCCGGGGACGACCTCGACGAGGCCTGGAAGCGGACGGCGTCCGCCGACCAGCCGCACCTGCGCACCGCGCACGCGGGCGCGTCCGGCTACGTGGTCGAGGAGTGGCTGCACGGCGGCGAGTTCAGCGTCGAGGCGCTGGTGCTGGACGGCCGCGTGGTCTTCCTCAACACCACCGAGACGGAGCTCTACCCCGGCCCGCACCCGGTCGAGCGCGGTCACGTCGTGCCGGCCCCGGCCGGTGCGGCGGCGGAGCCGGCCATGCGCACGCTGGTCACCGCGACCGGGTTCCGCACCGGCATCCTGCACGCCGAGTGGATCCTCCGGGACGGAGTGCCCCACCTCCTCGAATGCGCCGCCCGCCTCCCGGGGGACTACATCCCGTTCCTGATCGGCCTCGCCTACGGCAGCGACCTGTTCCGCGGCTACCTCGACGTGCTGGAGGGGAAGGAGCCGGAGATGGCCGCGGCCCCGGTCCGCGGGGCGGCGGTCCGGTTCGTGGACGCGGCCCCGGGCGTGGTGCGCGAGGTGCGCGGTCTCGACGCCGCCCAGTCCTCCCCCGGCGTCGAGTACGTCTGGGTGTCCGTCGAGCCGGGCGGGACGGTGCCGCCGCTCACCGCCTCGGGCGCGCGGGTCGGCGAGATCGTCGCCCACGGCGCCGACCGGGAGGAGGCCGTGGCCAACGCCCTGGCCGCCGCGACGGCGATCGAGATCGTCGTCGACCCGCTCCTGTAGGGCCCGCCCCCGACGCGGCCCGGCTCCGGCCGGGCCGCGTCGGCGTTTCCGGAACCGCCCGGCGCGGTGGCCCGGGGACGGCGGGCGGGGACGGGCCGGGGCCGGCACCGACGTGATGCCGGTGCCGGCCCCGCGGCCGTGCCGTCCCCCCGCGGCGTCAGAGATCCGCCGCGCGGAACTCGGTGACCGCCTCCCACAGCATCCGGGGCGTCCGGAACATGTCGACGACCTGGAAGTCGTCGGGGAAGACGATGTCGTAGAGCTGCTCGATGGCGACCATCAGGCCGACGGTGGCCATCGAGTTCAGACCGATGTCGGCGAGCGGCACGTCCGGTTCGAGCGCGCCCTCGTACGACGCGCCGGCCAGTACCTCGCGCAGGAGGTCGGCGAAGCCGTCGTCCCAGGGCAGTTCGTCCGGCCCGTCGGCGGGCGGCGCGGCGGACGGCTCGGGCAGACGGTCCGGGTCGACCGTGCCGGACGCGGTGAGCGGCCACTCGTCGACCACGACCAGCGCGTCCGGGATGAGGTGGCGCGGCAGCCTGCGTTCGGCGAGCGCCCGGCGCACCTCGTCCGGCGCGAACTCCTCGGTCACGGTGCGCACGTACCCGATCAGCCGCGGTCCGGCAGGCCCGGACGCGCCCGCCGGCGCCGGGTCCTGGCGGGCCGGGTCCTGACGGACCACCACCCGGCAGTCCCGCACCGAGGGGTGCAGTCCGAGCAGTTCCGCGGTCCGGTGCGGGCCGCCGACCGGGCCGAGCGGCTCCAGCCGCCCGCTGCGGCCGAGCCGGGCCAGCCGGCCCGTGCGGTGCGGTCGCCCGCCCTCGGTGTCCGCGTCCGGGTCGTCGACGCAGAGCTCCCCCACCACGCCGACCGGCACCCGGCGCTGCCGGTCGTCGGCGACCCGCAGGGCCAGTCCCGGCACCGGCCTGCCGTCGAAGGCCACCGGGCCGAGCAGCCCGTCGGCGTCCAGGACCTCGATCACCCTGGCCCGGGAGCGCAGACCGGCCGCCGGGGCGGGGCCGGCGTGGACGTCGCCGCCGAGGAGGACGGTGACCGGCCGCGGGGCCGGGTCGAGCACGCGTTCCGCGACCAGCGGGGTCGTCCACAGGTGCGTCACCCGCCCGCCCGCGATCAGTTCCCGCATCTCGGGGACGGCGTCGGGCAGCGGGGCGGAGGTGAGGACGGCGCAGGCCCCGGAGGTGAGCGCGGCGAGCACCTCGACCAGCCCGGCGGCGGTCACCGGCGGCGCGGCGCAGAGCCAGGACGAACCCCGGCCGCTGCCCGCCCCGCGCGCGTCGAGTTCGGCGTGGACCCGCTGCAGGGCGCGGGCCAGGGCGCGGTGCGTCACGGCCGTTCCGGGGGCGCCGGGCAGGACGCAGGCGGTGTCCCCGGGGATCACCGAGGGCTGCGCGAGGACGGGCAGGGCGGGCAGGGCGGGGCCGCCGGAGTCGTCCGGGGCGAGGCCGAAGGAGGCGCCCAGACGCCAGACGGCGAGCACCGCGGCGACCGTGTCGGGCCCCCGCTCGGGCGCGACCGCGACCAGCGAGCCCGGACCGACGCCGCGCTCGCGCAGGCCCCGGGCGATCTCCTCGGCCCTGGCGTCGAGCTGCCGGTAGCCGGTCACCCGGTCGCCGTACCGGAGCGCGGGGTCGTCCGGGTGCGCGGCCAGCACCCGGGCGAAGGCCCCGGTGACGCTCGCCGCACGCTCGTCCGTCCGCTCGTCCGTCCGCTTCGCCGTGCGCCCGGTGTGCTCCGTACGGTCCAGGACCCGCAGGCTCTCCCGCTCGCGCGCCGGCAGGCAGTCGGCGCGGGCGTCCCCCTCCGGTCCGAGGGACATCCGCTCCAGCACCGTCCGGTAGAGGGCGGTGAGCCGGACGGCGGGGGCCCGGCTCAACCGGTGGCTGGTCGTGTTGAGCTTGAGGATCCCCGAGATGGTGAAGACGTGCAGCGCGAACTCGTTGTCGTTGTCGTTGTACGTCGCGTCCTCATCGAGCAGGCTCTTGTCGACCTGGCGGAAGTCCAGGTAGTTGAAGAACACGTCCAGCAGCCGGCCGCCGGGGCCGAACTCCTGTTGGATGACCTGCATCGGGAAGACCCGGTGCGGCCAGAGCCCGGTCAGTCCGTCGTAGACCGCCTTGACCAGCCCGCCCCAGGTGAGCGCCCCGGTGGGCATGGCGAACGGCAGCGTGTTGAGGTACATGCCGAGGACCCGGTCGGCGCCCAGGACCTCGGGCCGCGCGTCGCAGACCAGTCCGGTGTAGAAGTCCTCGGTAGCCACGACCGCGCTCATGACCTTCATGTGCGCGGCCAGCAGCACGGCCTTCATCGACGTGCCGGTCTCGCTCGCCAGCCGGCGCAGGTCGTCCTCCAGGTCGCGGAAGTCCAGCATGTGCTGGTACCGCTCGCGGGCGAGCGCCCGGTCGCCCTGCCAGGCGGTCGGCAGGGCGGTGCCGGTCCGGCCCTCGACCACGCCGCGCCAGAAGGCGCGGTGCTCCTCGGACTCGCGCGCCGCCGCCTCGGCGGCGACGTAGTCCGCGTACCGGAAGGCCACCGGCTCGGGCTCGGCGGGGGTGCGGCCCGCGCGCAGCTCGTAGTAGCCGGTGAGGATCTCCATCAGCATCGTGTGGAAGCTGAAGCCCTCCAGGATGGGGTGGCACTCCGTGATGGTGATCCACCACTCCTTGGCGTCCTCGGCGCGGTGGCCGTGGACGCGGATCAGCGGCGCGGCGGCGATGTCCATCGGGTTGCGGCGCTCGCCGGCCGCGTACTCCTCCAGCGCCGGCCGCCAGCCGCCCGGCCCGAGGACGCCGTGGTCGGTGACGCCGACGTCGATCAGGGCGGCGCGGTGCACCAGTTGGAGCGGCACCGAGTACCGGTTCAGGTCGAAGCCGGTCCGCAGGACCTCGTGCCGGTCGACGACCAGCTGGGTGGCCCGCCGGAGCGCGGCGTGGTCCAGCGGCTCCTCGTCGCGGACCAGGTAGGAGGTGGTGTCCTGGTAGGTGTTGACGTCGGGCCGGGCCCGCAGCTCGATGAGCATGCCGAGCTGGGTCGCCGTCAGCGGGTAGGCGTCCACGGCGTCGGGCGGCAGGGCCGCGCGGTCCTCCGGGGACAGCTGGGCGAAGGGGGCGACCCGGACGGGCAGGTCGGGCCCGGTGCCGGAGGTCTGCTCCGCGCACCACTCGGCCAGTTCCTCGATGCTCTGGTAGGCGAAGATGTCGGTGGCCGACACCTCCAGGCCCTCCGCGCGCAGCCGGCCGGACAGGGCCACGGCGCGCAGCGAGTCGCCGCCGACGTCGAAGAAGTTGTCCTGCGGGCCGACGGCGTCCAGTTCCAGGACCTCGGCCCAGATCCGGTGCAGCGTCGCGGCCAGGGCGGCCGTGGCCCTGGTCCCGCCCGGGGCCGGCCCCGGACCGTCCGGTTCCGTGCCCGGCTCGGTGGCGGCGGCGGTGCCCGGTCCGGCGGCCCGGTCCGGGGCGGCCTGCCCGCCGGCGGGGAGCGGCGCGAGGGGCTCGCGCACCAGCGCGTCGAGCAGCGGTTCCCAGGCGGTGGCCCAGCCCTGCACGGTGGCCTCGTCGAGCACCGCCGCGGCGTACTCCAGCCGGACGACGAACTGTCCGTCCTCGGTGGCGGCGACGTGCATGTTGAGGTCGAACTTGGCGTCGGGCGCGACGCCGGAGCCGGTCCGCTCGACCGTCAGGCCGGGCAGCCGGAATCCGCCGTCCTCCCCGGCCGCCTCCATGTCGAAGGCGGCCTGGAACAGCGGGTTCTCGTCGAGGCCGCGGGCCGGGTTCACCTCGTCGACGACCCGCTTGAACGGGACGAACCGGTGGTCGAAGGCGTCCAGGACGCCCGCCCTGATCCGGGCGACCAGGTCGGTGAAGGTCTGCCCGGCGGTGTGCCGCGACCGGACCACGACGGTGTTGACGGTGTAGCCGAGGAGCCCGTCCAGATCGGGCGTCCGGGTCGAGACCGGGAGCCCCACCACCACGTCGTCGCTGCCGGTCAGCCGGGCGAGCATCACGTGGTAGGCCGCCAGCAGCACCATGAAGGGGGTGGCCCGGTTGGCCGCGGCGAGCGCGCGGACGCGGTCGGCGGTCTCCGGGGCGACCGTCAGGTCGACGAGGCCGCCGCGGCGGTCGGCGCGGGCCGGCCGCGGCCGGTCCAGGGGCAGCGGCACGTCCCGGACGTCCCCGAGCGCGTCCCGCCAGTAGTCCAGGTGCCTGCGGAGCGCCGCGTCCGTCGTGCGGCCCTGTTCCCACACCGCGAAGTCGGCGTACTGGACGGGCGGATCGTCGAGGCCCGACGGCGTGCCGGCGCTCTCCTCCCCGTAGAGCGCCGCCAGCTCCGCCACGATCACCTGGTAGGAGTCCTCGTCGGCGGCGATGTGATGGATGCTGACGACCATCAGGTGGAGTTCCGGGCCTGCCTCGATCACGGTGACCCGGACCGGCTGGTGCCTGGCCAGGTCGAAGGGCCGGCGCCGTTCCCACTCGGCGATCTGCCCGGCGCGCTCCTCACGGGTCGCGGCCGGCTCGTCCGCCAGGTCGACCACGCGCAGGGCGAACGGCCCGGGTGGGTCGACGAGTTGGCAGGGCTCGTCGTCGATCTGCTGGTAGCGGGTCCGGAGGATCTCGTGGCGGGTCACCAGCCGCTCCCAGGAGCGGCGCAGCGCCTCGGTGTCCAGCGGCCCGGAGAGCCGGAGCGTCCAGGTCATCAGGTAGGCCCGGCCGGTGGGGGCGAACTGGTGCAGCAGCCACATCTGCTGCTGGCCGGAGGAGAGCGGCAGCGGACGGCTCCGGTCCGCCGGTTCGATGGTCCGCCTTCCCCGGGACGGTGCGGCCGCCATCAGGTGTCCTTCCCTGTCGAGTCGCCCTGCCGGTCGGGGGTGCCGTCGGACTCCCGGAGGAGTTCCTCGACCTCCCGGGCGAGGTCGGTGGCCGTGGGCCGGTCGAAGAAGGCGCGCATCGACACCTCCACGCCGAAGGCGGTCTGGATGTTCCACAGCAGGCGGGCCGCGAGCAGCGAGTTGCCGCCGTGCGTCATGAAGTCGTCGTCGGGGCCGGCGTCGGGCAGTTCCAGCAGCTCGCGGACGAAGCCCAGGATCGTATCCAGCCCGGCGGCGGCCGTCCCGTCCGCGGCCGTCCCGTCGGCCTCCGCCACGTCCGGCACCTCCGCCGTCTCCGTCAACTCCGGCACCTCCGTCACCTCCGGTTCGTCCAGGCCGGCCGCGCCGACCGTCAGGGCCGGGTCGGCGGCGAACCGCTCGGCCAGGTCGCGCAGGCGCCCGGCGAGGCCGGTCGCCACCGCCTCGTCGTAGAGCGCGGAGGAGTACTCCAGGGCTCCCCCGTAACTGCCGTCGGGGTACGGCCAGAGCGTGAGCGCCAGGTCGGTGCGGGACACCGTCCAGGCCCGGCCGAGCAGTTCGAGGTCGCGCTCGCGCGGGACCTGACCGATCCCGTCGTCGCCGGTCAGGGCGAACAGGTTCTGGAACAGCGGGGTCCGGGAGAGGTCGCGGGCCGGGGCGACCGCCTCGGCGACGGCCTCGAAGGGCGCCGCGTGCCGGGCGAAGGCCTCCCGGCAGGTCTGCTCGACCACGGCCACCGCCTCCTCGAAGGGCAGGTCCGGGGTGAGCCGGGGCCGCAGGACCACGGTGTTGAGGAACAGGCCGACCAGGTCGTGCAGCTCCGGGCGGATCCGCCCGGCGTGCGGGGAGCCGGTCCCGAAGTCCCACTGGCCCGCGGCCCGCGCGAGCGCGACCGTCCAGAGCGTCAGGAAGACCACGTACGGGGTCGCGCCGGTCCGGCGGCCGAGCGCGAGAAGCGCCTCGACGGACGGCGCGGGCAGGTCGACGACGACCCCGGTGCCGTCGATGCCTCGCCGCTCGGCGCGTTCGCGGGCGGTGGGCAGCTCCAGCGCGGGCAGGTCGGCCAGCGTCTCGCGCCAGTAGGCGAGTTGCTCCTCCAACAGGTCGTCGGTCAGCTGGGCCCGGAGCCAGGCGGCGGCGTCGACGTAGCGCAGCGCGGGCTCCGGCAGGACCGGCTCACGGCCCTCCCCGAGCGCGGAGACCGTCGCACGCAGCTCCTGTTCGAGCAGCCGGGAGGACCAGCCGTCGCCGACGATGTGGTGGCAGACCAGCAGCAGCAGTTGCTCCGGCCCGCCGTCCCGCAGCAGCGCGGCCCGCAGCAGCGGCGCGGACGCCAGGTCGAAGCCCTCGCCGAGCTGTTCGGCGACGAGACCGTCGACCCGGTCGGGGGTGGTCTCGACGGTGCGCAGCTTGACCGGGGCCGCGTCCGCCGGCTCGACGACGGCGGCCAGGCCCCGGCCGTCCATCACGTAGCGGGTGCGCAGCACCTCGTGCCGCTCCACCAGCCGGGCCAGCGCGTCCTCGACCAGGTCGGCGGGCACCTCGGCGGGCAGCCAGAGCAGGATCGGGAGGAGGTACTCGCGGCTCCGGGGGGACATCCGGTCGAGGACCCAGAACCGTTCCTGCGCGTGGGTGAGCGGCAGCCGGGCGCCGGGCGGCAGCGCCTCGATCGGCTGCGCCGCGGAGGCCCGGGACAGCAGTTCGGCCTGCTGCCGCACGGTCGACGCGTAGTGCAGGTCACGCAGCGGGACGTCCAGGCCGGAGGCCCGGGTGAGCCCGGCGGCGAGCCGGGTCAGCATCAGCGAGTGGCCGCCCAGGCGGAAGAAGTCGTCGTCGGGCCCGATCCCGTCGGTGTCGAGCAGTTGCCGCCAGGCCGCCAGCACGATCCGCTCCTCGGCGGTCTGCGGGGCCGGGGCGGCGGGGCCCGGCGCCGACGACCAGTCGGGCTCGGGCAGCCGGGCCCGGTCGGTCTTGCCGCTGGTGGTCCGGGGGAAGGCGTCGGTCTCGGTGACCAGGGCGGGGACGAGGGCCGGGGGCAGCCGGTCGCGCAGGTGGGCGACGAGGTCCTCGGCGGCGCCGGTCCGCGAGGTGACCACCCAGGCCACCAGGCGCCGGGTGCCGTCGGGCCCGTCGACCGCCCGGACGGCGGCCTCGACCACCTCGGGGTGGGTCTCCAGGGCCGCCTCGACCTCGCCGGGTTCGATCCGGACGCCGTTGACCTTCAGCTGGTCGTCGATGCGGCCGGCGAACTCCAGGGCGCCGTCCGGGCGGCGGCGGACGAGGTCGCCGGTGCGGAACATCCGGGCGCCGGGCGGCCCGGCGGGGTCCGGCAGGAAGCGCGTCGCGGTGCGGGCCGGGTCCCCGTGGTAGCCGCGGGCGACGCCGGGGCCGCACAGGTAGAGCTCGTACAGCGGATCACCGTCCCCGGCGGCGGTGTCCCCGGCGGGGGCGTCCCCGCCGTTCTCGCCGTCCCCGGGCGGGAGGAGGAGCACGCGGGCGTTGTCGATGGGCTCGCCGATCGGAACGGCCCCGGTGAGCTGCGCGCGGTCGAAGCGCTGCGCCAGGGCGTCGATGGAGCACTCGGTGGGCCCGTAGGTGTTCCAGATCTCCACGTCGACCCGGTCGAGCACGCGCCGGCAGAGTTCGGCGTGCAGCGGCTCGCCCGCCGAGCAGACGGTCCGCAGGGTCGTGCAGGAGCCCAGGCCGGGCTCGGCGGCCAGCAGGCGCAGCATGGTGGGGACGACCTGCACCACGGTGGCCCGCTGCTCGCGGATCGAGGCGACGAGTTCGGCGGGGTCGCGGCCCGCGTCGGGGCGGCCGAAGGTCACCGGGGCGCCGCAGACCAGCGGGCCGAAGATCTCCCAGCCGGCCGCGTCGAAGGTGAGCGGGGTCTTCTGCAGGACCCGGTCGTCGGCGCCGAGGCCCAGGGCGCGGACGCCCCAGCACACCCGGTTGGCGATGCCCGCGTGGTCCACGACGACGCCCTTGGGGGCGCCGGTGGAGCCGGAGGTGAAGATCACGTAGGCGGCCCGGTGCCCGGTGGCGGGCAGGGGCGGGGTGTCCGGGTCCCCGGCGTCGAGCAGGTCGTCGACCAGGTGGGCGGCGGTCGACGGGGCGAGTTCCGCGCCCCGTCCGGACCAGGTCCGGTCCACGACGGTGAGGTGCGCACCCGCCGCCTCGACGACCCGGCGCAGCCGCCCGGGCGGGGCGAAGGGGTCGAGCGGCAGGTAGCAGGCACCGGCCAGCCAGACGCCGAGCAGTGCCTCGACCAGCTGCGGCCCGGGGGCCATCAGGACGGCGACGACGGACTCGGGGCCGGCGCCGAGCCCGGCGAGGGCGCCGGCGACCCGCCGGGCCGAGCGCTCCAGCGCGCCGTAGGAGAGCTCGTCGGTCCCGGCGACGACCGCGGGGGCGTCGGGGTGTTCCCTGGCGCGGGCCAGGAAGAGCTCCGGCAGCAGGCGGTTCATCGGCTACCTCGCCTCGCTCTGCGCGGTGGGCCGGCCGCCGCGGGCACCGAGCGGACGCAGGTCCGTCCAGACCGCGGTGATGTGCGCCAGGCACTGCCGCCGGTCCCCGGTGAAGCCGGCGGCCCGCCAGCCCTCCGGCGGTCGGCGGTCCGCGTCCCAGATCGAGTACTGCTCCTCCTGGTTGACCACTACTTGGTACGTCCTGTCCGCAGCCGTGTCGCTCACCGGATCCTGCTTTCCTGAGTGCTTCGGGTACGTGGGGTGGCGGGTCGCGGGCCGGCGGGGGCGGCGCGACGCCGCGCGGGTCAGAGGCCTGCCTGGAGCGCGCGGGTGTCGACCTTGCCGTTCGCGGTCAGCGGGATCTCCGGGACGATCCGGACCTCGGCGGGGACCATGTACGCGGGCAGGTCCCCGGCCAGGTCGGCCCGCACCCGGGCGACGTCGACGGCGGCGCCCGCCTCGGGCACCAGGAACGCCGCGAGCCGCTGGGCCCCCGACGGCCCGGGGACGGCGATCACCACGGCCTCGACGATCTCCGGGCGCCGTTGCAGCACGGCCCGGATCTCGCCGGGCTCCACCCGGTAGCCGCGGATCTTCACCTGGTGGTCGGTGCGGCCGAGGAACTCCAGCTCGCCCCGGCGCCAGCGGCCGCGGTCGCCGGTGCGGTACAGGCGCGATCCCGGTGGCCCGTAGGGGTCGGGCAGGAAGCGCTCGGCGGTGAGTGCGGGCGCTCCGAGGTACCCGCGGGCCACCCCCGCCCCGCCGACGTACACCTCGCCGGGAACGCCCTCGGGGACGGGTTCGAGCCGGTCGTCGAGGACGTACATCGTGGTGTTGGGGATGGGCCGGCCGAGCGGGACGAGCCCGTCGTCCGGGAGTTCCGTGGTCACCTGCCCGGAGTTGCCGACGGTGATCTCGGTCGGGCCGTACTCGGTGGCCACCGGGGTGCCGCCGGGGCCGGCCAGGTCGTGCCAGCGGCGGGCCAGGTCGGTCGGGAAGGCGTCTCCGGCGGCGATCACCAGCCCGGCCAGACCGTGCGCCTCCTCGGGTTCGAGGTCCGTGCTGAGCAGGTTCAGGTGGCCCGGCGTCATCTTGATGAAGCTGTAGGGCGCACCGTCGACCAGGAGCGCGCCGAGGTCGGCGGGGTCGAGCGGGTCGGGCAGCAGGTCGACCCGCTGTCCGACGACCAGCGGCGTGTACAGGCTCGGCACGCCCAGGTCGAAGCCGATCGAGCTGAAGTGCGGGGACCCGCCGGTGCCCCGGGCGGCGTACTCCAGGGCCGTCCAGAGCACGTAGTTGGCGAGTCCGGCGTGGTGCACCATGACGCCCTTGGGCGCTCCGGTCGACCCGGAGGTGTAGATGACGTACGCCAGGTGGGCCGGTCCGGAGGGGACGTCGACGAGGTCCGGGGACAGCGCGTCGATCTCCGTGCGCTCCCGGTCGAGCAGGACGAACGCCTCGTCCCCCAGGCCCTCGGAACCCAGACCCTCGGGACCGGAGCCTTCCGAACCGGAACCCTCGGCCGCCGGGCCCTCGGCGGCGGGGCGGTCGAACAGCGGGCGGTGCTCGGAGCGGGTCACCACCAGCGGGCACCCGGCGGCGGCGACCATGCCGCGCAGCCGCTGGGCGGGCAGGTCGGGGTCGAGCGGGAGGTACGGCGCGCCGCTCTTCCAGACGCCGAGGAGCGTCGGCAGCAGGTCCTCCCCGTGCCGCAGGCAGACGCCGACGAGCGCCTCGGGCCGCGCGCCGCGGGCGAGCAGGTGCCGGGCGATCCGGGTGGACCGCAGGTCGAGTTCGCGGTAGCTGAGCGTCCGTCCGTCGGCGCGGACGGCCGGCGCGTCGGGCGTCCGGGCCGCCTGGCGCCGGAAGAGTTCGAGGACGCCGACGGGTTCGCGCGGAACGCTCCGGCCGAGCGCCCAGCGGCGCAGCACGGCGTGCCGTTCGCCGTCCGGCAGGACGGCGGCCACCGCGTCACCCTCCGGCGCCCCCGCCATCGCCTCCAGGACGCGGCGGTACATGACGGCCAGCCGGTCCAGTTCGGCGGCGGCCAGGTAGCCGTCGGCGTGCAGCACCAGGGTCCGGCCGTCGACGCCGACCCGCAGGCCGTGGCGGCGGGCCGGGTCGGCCGGCTCGTCCGGCTTGCCGAGGTCGGCGGCGTCGGCCGCGAACAGCACGTGGTCGGCGGGCCCGGCCGCCCCGCCCTCCGGTCCGGCGGCGGGCCGCACCGCGCGCAGGGCCGTCCCGACCAGCCCGACCAGCTCCCGCCAGGTCCGCGCGGCACCGGGCCGCACGGTGAGGCTGTGCGGCCCGGGACCGTCCCCGGCCGGGAGCACGTCGGTGCTGAACTCGGCCTCCTCGACCAGGGTGTTCAGGACCTTGACGTGGGCCGCGGCGGGTGCCGCGACCGGGTCGGCCCCGGCCGCGGCGGCGAGCGCGTCCAGGGCGGCGGCCAGGTCGTCGTAGCGGACCTCGGCCCGGTGGGCCGTCGCCGCGGCCCGGTCGGTGCGCCACGCACTGGGCAGTCTGACGTCTCCGGCGCTCACGCCTCGCCCTCCAGGTCCAGCAGCCGTCGTGCGATCCGCCCGATCAGGGGGCCCGCGTCGTTGAGGATGTAGTGACCCGCGTCCAGCAGGTGCAGCGTGAACTCGCGGCTCGTCTCGGTGCTCCAGGCGGCCATCGACGAGGCGCTCACGAACTCGTCGCGGCGACCGCCGACGACGGTGACGGGCAGGTCGAGCGGCGGGCCCTGGGTGTACTCCAGGGTCTCGACGATCTGGTAGTCGGCCCGGAGGATCCGCTCGAACATGGCCATCAGGTCCTGGTCGCCCAGGACCTGTTCGGCCATGCCGCCGTACGTGACGACCCGCGCCAGCAGTTCGGCGCGGGGCAGCCGGTGCAGCGGCGGGTCCTCGACCGTCCGCACCCGCGGTCCCTCCGCGGAGGAGACCACCAGCTCGACCGGGGCCGGTGCGCCGACGGCGGCGAGCCGGCGCACCAGCTCGGTGGCCGGCACGCTGCCGGAGCAGTGGCCGACCACCGCGTACGGCAGGTCGAGCAGCGGGGTCAGGTGCGGCAGGAGGTCGTCGATCAGGGCGTGCCCGTCGGTGAGCAGGGCCTCCCGCACCCGGTTCTCGCGCCCGGGCGGCCGGACCGCGCAGAGGTCGACCTCCGGCGGCAGGTGGTCGAGCCAGGGCTTGAACGCGGCGGCGCCGGCGCCGACGTGCGGGAAGCAGAAGATCCGCAGCGCGGGGCGCTCCGGGGGCCTGAGCCGGGCGATCACCCGGTTCGCCGCTGCACTCGTGGTACCGCCGTTCATACGTCGAGCGCCTTCCTCATCGTCTCGGCCACCTGCGGGTCGTGGATGACGGCCAGGGGGGATTCGAGCCCGTGGTCGAGCCGGTGGACGTCCGGCGGCCGGGCCGCGCCCGCCCACGCCCGCTCCGCCGGATGCGGGTCCGGGCCGTCCAGGAACAGCAGCGCCCGCCCGTCGTACGGCTCGTACGCGTGGGCCCGGACGGCCGACGCGAGCCGGGCCCAGGCCAGTTGGAGCCGGGGGAGGTCGCCGGGCCCCACCGTCCCGTCGTACCACTCCTCCTCGGCGATCCGGTCGTGGATCTCGGCGAGGCTCTCGCCCCCGGTGAGCCCGAACCGTCCGGCGAGCAGGGCCAGCCGCCGGCCGAGCAGGTCGTCGGGTCCGGCGTCCGGTTCGCCCGGCGCCGGCCCGGCGGGCGGCGCGACCAGGGCCAGCAGCGCCACCTCGGCGCCCGAACCGCGCAGCCGGCGGGCCAGTTCGAGGGCGACCACCGCGCCGAGGCCGAAGCCGGCCAGCCGGTAGGGCCCGTCGGGCCGGCGCCCGCGCAGGTCCGCGAGCAGCCGCTCGGCGACCTCCCCGACGCTCCCGAACGGCGGGATCGGGCCGCGGGCGCCCGGGAGGGCGTACCCGTGGGCGGCCCGGCCACCGGTCCACCGGGCGACCGCCGCGCGCTCGGCCCGGACGTGACGGTCGGAATGCACCACGAACAGCGGCGCGGCCGGGTCGCCCTCGGTTATCGGCTCCGGCCGGACGTCCGCCGCGGTCCAGTCCGGCGCGGACACCGCGGCGGCGGCCCCGGGGTCGAGGGCGAGGGCGCGCGGCGGGCCGGTCGGCGTGCCGCCCGCGCCGGGGCCGCCGAGGGTCAGGTGCTCGGCCAGCCGGGCCGGCGTCGGGTGGCGCAGCGCCGCCGAACTCCGGACCCGGAGGCCGCGTTCCCGGGCGGCGGCCACGATCGTGGTGATCGCGAGCGAGTCGCCGCCCAGGTCGAAGAAGTCGTCGTACGGCGAGACCCGGTGCCCGAAGTGCGCGCTCCAGAGCTCGCACAGCAGGCGCTCGACGGCACGGCAGCCGAGCGGGTCCGCGGTGTCCGCGCGGCCGGCACGGCGGCCGTCCGCCGGTGGGGGCGGAGGTATTCGGGTCCGAAAGTTCGGCTGCACGGCAAGGCTCCGTCTCCTGGATCGGGCTTGTCGGAAAGCTTGGTTTCCGCGCCCGCCCCAGGACAGGCATCCGGCAGGCAAGTTACCCGCCCCCAATTGCCGGTTGGCTGCCTGGAGACCGTGCGACGTGGCGGGAAAGAATCGCCGTCGGGTCGCCGCACGGCGATTGTGTATTCCGCGGCGACTCTCATCCGAGAGGACAGGCCCCGGTCGCCTCAAGGGTATTCCGACGAGGAGAACCAGCGTGACCTCAACCATGGCGAGCACCAATACCGACCATCGCGGAGACACCTCCGTACTCGAACTCACCGGCGGCGAGCGGGCCGAGCTGGAGTCGCTGGCCCGGCAGCTGGCGCGCACCGGCCCGGGGCTGGTGGACGATCCCGGCTGGCAGGCCACGGCCCGCGAGGAGAGCTGCCGGCTGCCCGGCCGGCTGAGCCGGGCGGTCCGGGCGTTCCGGCACGACGCCGGGAACGCCGGCACCCTGACGATCAGCAACCTCCCGATGCCGGCGGAGCCGCTGCCGCCCACCCCGACCGTGCCCGACTCCGTGGAGCGCCGGACCACCGTCCCGGCCGCCCTGGCCGTCCTGCTCGGCAGCGAGCTCGGGACGGTGATCGCCTACCGGGACGAGAAGTTCGGCGCGCTGGTCCAGAACGTCGTCCCGGTGCCGGCGCTCGCGGGCTCCCAGAGCAACGGCGGATCGGTGCAGCTGGAGTTCCACACGGAGAACGCCTTCCACCCCCACCGTCCCGACTACGTCGGGCTGTTGTGCCTGCGCCCGGCGCACGAGGACCAGGTCGGCACCCAGGTGGCCTCGATCCGGCGCGCCCTCCCGCTGCTGGACGAGGAGGCGCTGACCGTCCTGCGGGAGGCGCGCTTCATGACCGAGGCGCCACCGTCCTTCCACGCGGTGGGGCTCTCCAGCCCGCACCCGGTGCTCGGCGGCGCGCCCGAGGACCCGGACATCTGCGTCGACTTCCACGCCACCCGGGCCCTGGACGAGCGCGCCGAGAAGTCCCTGGCGCAGCTGCGCGAGGCCCTGGTCGAGGTGCGGTCCGACGTGGTGCTCCGCCCCGGTGACATGATCTTCGTCGACAACCGGCTGGTCGTCCACGGGCGGGTCGCGTTCTCACCCCGCTACGACGGCAACGACCGGTGGCTGCACCGCGTCTTCGTCCACCTGGACCACCGTCGCAGCCGCCGGCACCGCCCCGACAACGGGGCCGTGCTGACCTGACGGTTCCGCCGGGGCGGGGTCCCGGCCCGCCCCGGTCCCGGCGGGCCCGCCCCGACCACGGCGAATAGCCGTTCCATACCGGCCCCATACCGCCTCCGAATCAGGCGTCCCTAGGTTCGGTACCGCCGACGGACCACCGGTACCGCCCACCCGGGCGCACCCCGGCCGGACCCCCGGCCGGACCGCGGGCGGCACCGGGCGGTGCGGCGCCCCACCGGTCGCCCCGACGGCCTCCGGGGCGCCGCGCCGCCGCGTCCTCGCGACCCGTCGCAGCGGGGACCGCGGACCAGGCACCGCGTCCGGACCCCGTCCCCCGGCTCCGCCAGGCTCCCCACCTGTTCGACCCTCCTCAACCGGCTCCTCCGCCAGCCACGCGACCGTCGACAGACAGGAAGAGTGCTCACCCCATGGCCGTCCTGCGCATCCCCCTGAAACGAAGGCCCAGGCTCTCGCCGACCATCCACGGGATCTTCAACCTCCTGCGCCTGCTGCCCCGGGTCAACCGGGCCAAGGCCGTCCTGGGGGCGTTCGGCGTGCTGGTGTCCGCGGTGCTTCCGGTGGCGGTCGCCGTGGTGACCGGTCTGCTCATCGGCTCGATCGGCGCGACCCTCGACGCGGGGCTCTCCTCCCCCGCCGGGCACCACACGATCGTCCTGCTGGCCGTCTCCGGGGGGCTGGTGCTGGTCCAGCAGACCCTCGCGCCGCTGCTGACCGCGCTCGGCGAGACCCTCGGCCGCGAGGTCGACCGGGAACTCCAGCAGCGGGTCATGGCGGCCGTCGGCCGGCCGGAGGGGACGGCCCACCTGACCGACCCGCACGTCCTGGACACCCTGCGGGTCGTCCGGGGCCTCGGGATGGCCGAGACCGACCGGCCGAGCCAGGCGGTGGCCGCCCTCGCGGTGGTGCTGCCGGCGTGGCTGCGCGCCGTGACCGCGGCGATCACCCTGCTGGCCTTCCAGTGGTGGGTGGGTCTGATGTGGCTGGCGGCCTGGCCGCTGGTCGTGCACTTCATGCAGCGCGAGTACTTCCGGGTCGGCCGCGTCGGCTTCGGCCGCAGCGCCCTGCTGCGCCAGGCCGAGTACCTGCGGGACCTGGTGCTCACCCGGCCCGCCGCCAAGGAGGTCCGGCTGTGGGGCCTGCTGGACTGGCTCCTCGAACGCTTCGCCCGGTCCTGGCAGGAGGCGACCGAGCCGGTCTGGCGGGAACGCAAGCCGCGGCCGCGCGTGGTGCTCGGCGCCACCGGGACGATCGCGCTCGTCAACCTGGTCTCGTACGGCGTGCTGGCCTGGGCGGCCGTGCACCACGACATCGGCCTCGGCAGCGTCGCCGTCTTCACCCAGGCGCTGGCGCTGGCCAACAACTACACGGCGTTCGACGACAACAACGCCTACCTCTCGTTCGCCGGCGCCGCCGTCCCCCAGGTCCTGGGTCTGGACGAGCGGCTCTCCGCTTCCTCCGGCGCGGCGCAGCCGCGGCACGCCGAGCTCCCCGCCGCCTTCCCCGCCGACCGGATCAGCTTCGCCGGGGTCCGGTTCCGCTACCCCGGGACGGACCGCGAGGCGCTGCGCGGCGTCGACCTCGACATCGCCGCCGGCCGTTCGCTGGCCATCGTGGGCGACAACGGCGCCGGGAAGAGCTCGCTGGTCAAGCTGCTCTGCGGCCTGCACACGCCGACCGGGGGCACCATCCGGGTCGACGGCCACGATCTGGCGGAACTCGACACGGCGCTCTGGCGCAGCCGGATCGGCGTGCTGTTCCAGGACTACGCCCGCTACCACCTGACGGCGGCGGAGAACATCGGCATGGGCGCGCCGCGGTTCGCCGGCGACCGGGACCGGCTGCGCGAGGCGGCGGACCGCGCGGGCGCGCTCGCCCTGATCGAGGGGCTCCCGAACGGCTGGGACACCGTGCTGTCGCCCGAGTACACCGGCGGCACCGACCTCTCCGGCGGGCAGTGGCAGCGGATCGCCCTGGCCCGGGCCATGTTCGCGGTGGACGCCGGTGCCCGCGTGCTGATCCTGGACGAGCCGACCGCGGCGCTGGACGTCCGGGCCGAGGCGGAGATCTACGAGCGGTTCCTCGAACTCACCGCCGGACTGACCACGATCCTGATCTCGCACCGCTTCTCCACCGTCCGGTGCGCGGAGCGGATCATCGTCCTCGACGACGGCGTCGTCGCCGAGGACGGCACCCACGACGAACTCCTGGCCCGGCGCGGGCGCTACGCGGCGATGTTCGACATCCAGGCGGCCCGCTTCGCCGACCCGGAACAGGGCGGGGAAGCCGGCATCGAGCTCCGGACCGCAGCGGAGGCGGGACATGCGTAAGTCATTCCAGGCGTTCCGGGAGCTGATGCGGATCGGCTTCGGCGCGGCCCCGTGGCACGCGGCGATGCAGTTCCTCACCGGCATCGTCTTCGAGATCTCCGTCCCGATCGGCGGCCTCGGCGCCAAGATGATCGTGGACGCGGCGGTCTCCGAGGACCTGCGGCTGGGACTCGGCGCGGCCGTGATGCTCGGCATCACCGTCGCCGCGGCGCTGACCTCGGTCTTCTACTACGTGCACTGCCTCTTCACCGTCCAGGAGCGGGCGACGGCCGTCGCCAGCCGGCGGCTGATGCGGCTGATCGGCGGGGCCGAGGGCCTGGCCCACTACGAGTACCCCGAGTACCTGGACCAGGTGCAGCGGATCCGGGAGCAGCAGTTCCAGCTGTCCGGCATGGTGAACGCCACCGCCGGCGTGCTGCGGGTCGGGGCCACCCTGACGGTCACCGCGATCCTGCTGGCCGGGGTGGACCCGCTGCTGCTCTGCCTCCCGGTGCTCACCGTGGTGTCGTTCTGGCTCGGCAAGCGGAGCCGCGACCTGACCGTCCGGGCGCAGGAGGCGACCAGCGAGCGGGAGCGGCTGCGCGCCCACCTGTTCGAGCTGGGCACCTCCACGAACGCGGCGGGCGAACTGCGGGTCTACGGCCTGACGGACCTGCTGGGCACGCGCCACCACCGGACCTCGGGGGCCGTCGTCGGCGAGCGCAACCGGGCCAGCTGGAAGGGCGCCGGCCTGCAGTCGCTGGACGCGCTGATCTCCGCCGCCGGGTACGTCGGCGCCATCTCGCTCGCCCTGGTGCTGGCCGTCCGCGGCCACGCCACGGCCGGTGACGTGGTGCTGGTGCTCGGCCTGGCCGCGCAACTGAGCGCCACCGTCGGCACGGCGGTGCGGTACGGCACCTACTTCCTCGTGGTGATCCGGGTCGGCCAGCGCCTGGTCTGGCTGCAGGACTACGTGGCGGGCGAGCGGCGCGCGCCCGCCGAGCCCGCCCGGCTGCCGGCCACCCTGAGCCGCGGCATCGAGCTGCAGGACGTCGGCTTCGCGTACCCGGGTTCCGAGGAGGGCCGCGGTGTCCTCGACGGGGTCAGCCTTCGGCTGCCGCCGGGCGCGGTGGTCGCCGTGGTCGGGGACAACGGCGCGGGCAAGACCACGCTGATCAAGCTGCTCTGCGGCTTCTACCGGCCCGGCTCCGGGCGGATCCTGGTCGACGGCGTGGACCTCGCCGACTGTGACACCGCCGAGTGGCGGGCCAGGTGCTCGGCCGCCTTCCAGGACTACGCCAAGCTGGAGTTCCCCGTCCTGGAGACGGTGGGCATCGGCGACCTGCCCCGGATCGAGGACCGGCGGGCCGTCGGCGCGGCCCTGGAACGGGCGGACGCCACCGGCGTCGTCGAGGGGCTGCCGGAGGGCCTGGACACCCGGCTCGGCACCCGCTGGGACGGCGGCACGGAGCTGTCCGGCGGCCAGTGGCAGCGGCTCGCGCTGGCCCGCGGACTGATGCGGACCGAACCGCTGATCGCCGTCTTCGACGAGCCGACCGCCGCGCTGGACGCACACACCGAGAACGCGCTGTTCGAACGCTTCGCCGCCGCCGCACGGGCCGGCCGGGAGCGAAGCACCGTCACCCTCCTGGTCTCCCACCGGTTCTCGACCGTGGGCATGGCCGACCTGATCATCGTGCTCGACGGCGGAAAGGTCAGGGAACAGGGCAGCCACCGGGAGCTGATGGACCGGGGCGGGCTCTACGCCGAGCTCTTCGAACTTCAATCCCGGGGGTACCGATGACACTCGAATACACCCACGAACGCACGCTGCTGGGCGGCCCGCTCCCGGGGTGGGACTCCCGGCTGATCGCGGCGCTGAGGATCCAGCGCGGCTGGACCCAGGAGGAGCTCGCGGAGTACTCCGGCCTGAGCGTGCGCACCATCAGGAACCTGGAGCTCGGCCGGGTGCAGAACCCTCGCCGCTCCTCGGTCGACCTGCTGGTGAACGCGCTCGGCGTGGCCGACGAGCAGCGGCCGAGCCCCGAGAGCCACGACCACGCGCGGTGGCAGGGCCTGCCGGGGCCGGACCCGGCCCCGGTCGTCGGCAGCCCCGCCGTCCAGCAGCAGCTCGCGAACACCGTCCGGGCCAACCGGCTGACCACGTTCCTGGGACCGGGCGGGGTCGGCAAGACCCGGATGGCGCTGAGCGTGGCCGCCCAGGTCAGCCACTTCTTCCGGGACGGCGTGGAGGTCGTGGAGCTCGGCGACATCAGGGCCGAGCGCCCCGGGGAGGAACAGACCGCCGAGGTCCTGCACCGGGTGCGGAGGCAGCTGAGCCGGGGGCGTCCGGCGGGCCGGGCCGGCGCCCCCGGCGGCCACGGCAGCGGCGGCGGCACGGGAAGCGGCGGCGGGCCCGGATCCGGGCCCGCCGCCGCGGCCGGGATCGAGGCCGAGACCAACGTGCTCCTCGTCCTGGACAACGCCGAGCACATCCCGGCCGGCGTCATGGCGGCCACCCGGGAGCTCCAGGCCACCCGCCCCGGCGTGCACATCCTCATCACGACGCGCCGGCGGCTCACCGAACGGCTGGGCGCCAACCGGGACATCCAGCCGCTGCCGCTGGAGCAGGCGCCCGGCGAGCCGCTCTCCGCGGCGCCGGCCGTCGAGCTGTTCCTGCGGCACGTCGGCACGGAGTCCCGGGCCGCCGCCGAGCTGGAGAAGGACCTGCCGCTCATCGCCGAGCTCTGCCGGCGGCTCGGCGGCCTGCCGCGCTACATCGAGTTCGCCGCCGAGTGCCTGCGCGCCGTCCCGGTCCGCCTGATGCTCTCGTACGGGCCCACGCCGGAGATGCTCTGGTCCAACGACCACGCGCTGCTGCGCCACCAGCGGTCGGTGACCGACTCCATCCGGTGGAGCATCGACCTGCTCAGCGACGACCACCGGGTCCTGCTGGAGCGGATCGCCGCCCTGCCCGCACGGCGGTTCGTCCTCGACGAGGTCACCGCCGAGTACGACCGGCTGGGCCGGGGCACGTCACCGAACCCGCTCACCCTGGTCTCGGACCTGCTGGACACCTCGCTGCTGCTGCCCGAGCCGGCCCACCACTACCACTACCGGCTGGCCCCGTTCGTCGCCGAGGTCCTGCAGCGCGGCGGCCGGGCCTGAGCTCCCCCCGGGCCCGCCGGTTCCTCCGGGGCCCGGCTCCACGAGGCCCGCGACCTGCACCGGGGCCCGGTGGTCCGGCGGTACGCCGCCCGACCACCGGGCCCCTTCCGGTGCCGGCTCAGCCGAAGTCGGGCCAGTCGTCGAGGTTGTCGCCGTGCGCGTGGATCAGCGCGGAGAGGGTCCGTTCGAGGCCGAAGGCCATGCAGGAGCTGTGCGCCGGCCCCTCCCCCGCGAAGTCGATCGCGAACCGCTCGCCCAGGTGCTCCTTGTGGCAGTTGGCGGAGGCGATCGCGGTGCCCGGGTCACCGTCGCGGACCGGCGCGTGGAACTCGTACTTGAGGTTCTGCTGGAGCTGGCTGGAGCGCATGAACCGGTCTCCGGGGCCGAAGAACGGGTCGCTGGCGACCTCGACGGCGACCTTCAGGCCGAGCCGGGCGAACAGCGCCTCGCAGCGGGCGATCCAGGCGTCCCGCCACTCCCACGCCTCGTCCTGGCCGGCGACCACGACGAACTCGCGCATCCGGAAGGCCCGGAAGCGGCCGTACTCGCTGGTCGCCTCGTGGCGGTAGCAGTGGCCGACCGCGTCGAAGAAGCGGGCCTCCTCGATGGTGCCGTCCGCGATCTGCGGATAGACGCTGTAGCAGACGGCCGGCGCCAGCACGACGTCCGTCTCCGCCCGCGATCCGGACGCCCGGTCGGCGGCCCGACCCTCCTCGGACGCCCCGCCGACCCGCAGGGCGTGCACGGTGCCGAGCAGTTGCGGGAAGGACTCGGCGTACTCGGCGCGGTCGATGTTCGCGCGGGGGACGACCGGCGGGTACCAGGCCGGGCCCGACGAGGCCGAGGGGTCGACCGCGGTCAGCTCCGTCTGGAGCCGGGTCAGTACCGACTCGAACTTCGCGGTGAAGCCCAGCAGTCCGGGTACCCCGGTGGGCAGCACCCAGCCGGCCGCGGTCAGCTGCTCCAGCCGGTCCGGCGCGCCGCCGTCGGGGCCCTCGGTGCCGGGTGCGCCGAGCCCGTGCCCGGCGGTCGTGGTTGCCATCGTGAGAGTCACGCTCCTTTGGGAATGCGCGGGGTGCGCGGAATGCGCGGGGTGCACCGGGTGCGCGCGGTGCGCGGGGTGCGCCGTGCGGCGGGGTCGTGCCCGGTGGTGCGGTGACGTGCGGTGACGTGCAGGGTCGTGGGGCGCCGAGGCGCCTACCAGCCGGCCTTTCCGGCGATCACCTCGTAGGCGCGGTCCAGGCCGGCCATCAGCTCGGGGATCTCGTTCACGTGGAGGGCGACGTCGAAGGCCTTCTCCAGCTCGACGGTGTACTCGACGGCGAGCAGGGAGTCGACTCCCAGGTCGGCCTCGAAGGAGTCGGCCGCCTCGACCGCCTCGGGCGCCACGGAGAACACCGCGACCGCGACGTCACGGATCCGCGCGATGCGCTCGGCACGTGCGGTGCCGCTGCTCGTGCTCTTCATCGTTCCACTCTCGCTTCCGGGGATCGGTGGCCGCCGCCGGTCCTCCGGCAGCCCGCGCAGATCGCGCAGGGCGGCGGGAAGGGTGCCGGCGACGGCCGAGCGCAGCAGGGCCAGGTAGTCCGCGGCCAGCTGCCTGGCGGTGTGCTCGGTGAACAGGGAGGTGTTGTACTTGAGCTTCGCCTGCACGGTCGCGGCCCGCCGGGTCACCTGGAGGGTCAGCTCGAACTGGCCGTGCTGCTGCGGCAGGTAGTACTCCGCGACGCGGAGCCCGGCGTGCTCCACGTACCGGCCCGGTTCGAGCGCGGCCGCGATGGGGTCCGCCTCGGCGGGCTCGTTGAGGACGAACAGCACCGGGACCAGCCCGGGCCGGCCGGGGTCGCGCGGCAGGTCCACGATCCGGGGCAGCAGCGCGAACGGGTAGTCGCGGTGCATCAGGCCCCGCCACAGTCCGGCGGCGGTACCGCGCAGGACGGCGTCGAAGGAGTCGTCGGGGTCGAGCCGCGCCCGGAGCGGCAGGGTGTTGACGAAGTAGCCGATCGCCTCGCGCCCGTCCTCGCCCCTGCGCTGGGTCACCGGGTAGCCGAGGAGGAAGTCGGTCTGCCCGCCGAACCGGTAGAGCAGGACCTCGAAGACCGAGACCAGGAAGGCGAAGGTGGTCACGTTGCGCGCGGCCACCGCCTCGCCCAGGCCGGCCACCAGGTCGGGCGGCAGGGCGAGATCGGTCTCCGCGCCCTCGGACCGGTAGACGGCGGGCCTCGGCAGGTCGGCGGGCAGCGCGGTGTGCCGCGCCACGCCGTCGAGTTCGCGCTGCCAGTACTGCCGGGCCCGGTCCGCCCGCGGGGACTCCAGGTACGCGCGCTGCTGCCGCGCGAACTCCTCGAACACGGCTCCGTCGTCCGGGGCGGTGTGTTCGGCACCCGCCGCGAGCGCCGCGTACCGCGAGAGGACCTCGCGGCAGATCAGCAACTGGGAGACGTTGTCCGCGACGATGTGGTGGGCCACGGCGATCAGCACGTCCGGGCCGCCGCGGGGGCGCAGCAGGGCGACGCGGACCGGCGGCTCCCGGTCGAGGCGGAACGGTCGGCGCGTCAACTCCATTGCGTGGTGACGCAGTTCCTCCGGGCCGAGGTCGAGTTCGTGCACCTCCAGGAGGGTGTCCGCCCGCGCGGCCGCTCCCCCGTGGCGGCGGATCCGGCCGACCGCGTCGGAGCGGAACACCGAGTCGAGCAGCCGGTGGCCGGAGACCGTCGCGCGGACGGCCGACTCCAGCACCGCGACGTCCACCGGGAAGTCCAGGCTCAGGGCCGCGGTGACGTTGTAGGCGGCGCAGTCCGGTTCGAGATTCTGTATCAGCCAGAGTGCCTCCTGACCGAGGGTCAGCTCACCGCCGGACGCGAGCGTGGAATTCCTCCGAATCATGGCTCAAGTACGGCACGGGCCCGTGGCATGCGACAAGGAATCGGAACGGCAACTTTCCTGCCTGTCGGAAGCTGCCGGGCAGTTGCCTGTCCCCCCGTGGGGGCGACTCCTACGCTTTGGTCGTGCTGCCCGTGGTGATCGGGCTGCCCGCAGATTCGGGAAAACGGGCGACAGGCGAATTCACGGACCGGCCTTGAATTATCCGATTGGGGGTTGACGAGCATTGATCTATGAAAACGCGTACGAGATGATCCAGGACAATGTCTTCCTGCATCTCGGCGGCGCGGCCAAGAATATCGATCTCTATCTGAAGATAGAGGGTCTCAATCCCGCCGGGTCGATCAAGCTGAAGACCGCGCTGAGCATGGTCGAGGACGCCGAGCGGCGCGGGGTCGTCCGCGCCGGGTGCAGTCTCATCGAGTCCTCCTCCGGCAGCCTCGGCATCGCGCTCGCGATGGTGTCCGCCGCCAAGGGGTACCGCTTCCTCTGCGTCACCGACCCCAACACCCCGGCGCTGAGCACCGAGATCATCCGGGCCCTCGGATCCGAGGTGGTCGAGGTGAACCGGCCGGACGCCGGCGGCGGCTACCTGGGCGGCCGGATCGCCTACATCCACGAACGGCTGGCGGTGGACCCGGGGCTCGTCTGGCTCAACCAGTACGCGAACCCGGCGAACTGGGCCGTCCACGACCGGTGCACGGCCGCGGCGATCACCGCCGAGATCCCGGACATCGACTACCTGTTCGTCGGCACCGGCACCTCCGGCACGCTGATGGGCTGCATCCAGCACTTCCGCCGGCACTCGCCGGGCACCCGGATCATCGCGGTGGACGCGGTCGGCTCGGTCAACTTCGACAGCGTGCCGGCGCCGCGCCACATCCCCGGGATCGGGGCGAGCCGGCGGCCGGAGATCTTCCGCCCGGAGCTCGTCGACGACGTGGTCCTGGTCTCCGAGGCCGAGACCGTCCGGACCTGCCGCTGGCTGGCCCGGCGGTACGGGCTGTTCGGCGGCGGTTCGACCGGGTCGGTGGTGCGGGCCGTGCTGCGGCGGGCGCCCGGGCTTCCGGAGGGCTCCCGCGTGGTGGCCATCTCGCCGGACCTCGGCGAGCGCTACGCGCGCACCATCTACGACGACTCCTGGGTGGCCGACAAGTTCGGCCCGGACTGCCTCCATGATCCGGCGGACGACCTGTCCGAGCTGACGACGGTGAGGAACTGACCGATGTTCACCTTCCAGGTGATGGGCGGGAAGAGCATCCGCGCCATCATCGAGACGTCCCGACCCGAGATCTTCGCCCGGGTCCGGGAGACCTATCTGGCGCACCACCGCGGCGCGACGATCAACCCGAACAGCTACTTCCTGCGGTTCCCCGAGAAGCCCGACGCGCGGATCATCGCCCTGCCGGCGGCGCTGCGCGGGAGCGGCGGTCCGCAGGACGGACCGGGCGACGGCGCGGCAGGCCCGACCGACGGCGTGGCCGGCATCAAGTGGATCGGCAGCTTCCCCGGCAACGTCGCCCGCAACATCCCGCGGGCCTCGGCCGTCCTGCTGCTCAACGACCTGGAGACCGGCTACCCCTTCGCGTGCCTGGAGGCGGCGCAGATCAGCGCGGCGCGCACCGCGGCCTCGGCCGTGCTCGGCGCCGAGCAGCTGCACGGCTCGCGCACCGCGGGCCGGCTCGCGGTCGTCGGCGCGGGCGTCATCTCCCGCAACATCCTGGAGTTCTTCCACGCGCTCGGCTGGTCCTTCGACCGGGTCGCGGTCCACGACCGGGTCGAGGAGTACGCGCGGAAGTCCGCCGGCCACGCCGAGGCGCTCGGCTACCGGGCCTCCGCGCACACCACCCTGGCCGAGGCCGTGGACGGCGCCGACGTGGTGGTCCTGGCGACGACCGCCGCCGCCCCGTACATCGTGGAGCCGGGCGCCCTGGCCCCCGGCCAGACCGTGCTCAACATCTCGCTGCGCGACATCGGCCCCGAGCTGGTCGCCGCCTCGCACAACGTCCTCGACGACGTCGAGCACTGCCTCAACGCCGGGACCTCGCCGCACCTGGCGGTGGAGAAGTTCGGGCACCGCGACTTCATCGACGGCACGATCGCCCAGCTCGTCCTCGGCGAGCTGCCGCTCGGCCGGGACAGGCCGCGGATCTTCTCGCCGTTCGGACTCGGCGCGCTCGACCTCGCGGTCGGCCACGAGGTGCTGCGGATCGGCCGGGAGGACGGACGGGTCCAGGACGTGCCGGACTTCTTCGCCGAGGTCGAACGATGGTGAGCGACGGCCGCCCTGCGGCCCGGACGGAGGACGGCCCGACCATGACGAAGCGCACCGGCAGGCACCTGATCTCACTCGACGACCTGTCCGACGCGGACCTGCGGGCGGTCGTCGACCGCGGCGCGCAGTTGTCCCGCCGGGCGGCGGCCGGGGAGGGCGTGGGGAACACCGCGCTCGCCGGCGACGTCGTCGGCGTCTACTTCCGCAAGACCTCGACCCGCACCCGCACCGCGTTCTCGGCCGGCGCGCTGCGGCTCGGCGCGGGGCTGGTCACCTACGGCCCGGACGACCTCCAGCTCAACACCGGGGAGACCACCGAGGACACCGGCCGGGTGATGTCCCGGATGCTGGACGTCCTGGTGGCCCGCACCGCCGGCGACCCCGCCGAGATGCGCGCCTGGGCGTCCCAGCGCCGGATGTCGGTCGTCAACGCGATGAGCGCCGAGGAGCACCCGACCCAGGGGCTGACCGACCTGACCACGCTCGCCGTGCGGTTCGGCGCGGTGGACGGGCTGAGCGTGCTGTACGTCGGCGAGGGGAACAACTCGGCCGCGGCGCTCGCCCTGGGGCTGAGCCGCTACCGGGGCGTGCGGCTGGAGCTGCGCACCCCGCCCGGCTACGGCCTGTCCGGCGCCGTGCTCGAACGCGCCCGGGAGCTGGCCGCCGGGCACGGGTCCACGGTGACCGAGCGGCACGACCTCGACGACGGCCCCGCCGACTTCGACGCGGTGTACACCACGCGCTGGCAGACCACCGGGACCAGCAAACCCGACCCGGACTGGCGGCAGGTGTTCGCGCCCTTCCGGGTGACGGCGGAGCTGATGGCCCGTTCGCCGAAGGCCGTGTTCCTGCACGACCTGCCCGCCCACCGCGGCGAGGAGGTCACCGCCGAGGTGCTGGACGGCCCGGTGAGCATCGCCTTCGACCAGGCCGAGAACAAGCTCCACAGCGCCATGGCCGTCCTGGAGTGGTGCCGTGACGCCGGCTGAGACCCGTCGGGCGGCGGCCGGCCGGGGCACCCGGACGCCGGGGACCGGAGCGTGGGGAGGGGGACGCCGTGCTGTACCTGCGTAAGGTCGTCCCCTTCATCCCCGAGCACAGCACCGCCGTCGCGGACCTGCGCGCGTCGCTGGAGGTCTCCGAGGCGGAGATCCGGCTGCTCACCAGGTTCCTGGGGCTGGAGCGGATCGTCACCGCCGAGGGCCTGTCGACCCTCGACATGCTGCTCACGATCGGCCAGGAGGTCCTGGCCGGCGAGGACCGCTCGCTGGTCCGGCACCTGGTCCACGCGCACACCGTCCAGCACGTCGCCCCGCCCGGCCTCCGCTGGATGGACGTGCTGCGGGAGAAGCTCGACCTCGGCGGGGCGGGCGCGTTCTCGATGTCCCACCAGGGCTGTGCGATCTCCCTCGCCGCGCTGCCGGTCGTCGAGGCCCTGCTCGCGGCCGAGCCGGCCGGGAGCACCGCGCTGGTCCTGCTCGGCGAGAAGGGCCTCTCCCCCGTGATGCAGCACATCCCGGGGACGTCCGTCCTCGGGGACGCCACCGCCGGGGTGCTGGCCGCGCTGGACGGGCCGGGGGACGCGGTCCTGAGCGTGGCGCACCGCACCCTCGGCGAGTTCCACCAGGCCGGGAACATGGACGAGGAACTCCAGCGCCGCTACCGCCTGGCGTACACGCCCACCCTGGCCGAGATCATGCAGGAGGCGGTGCACGCCGCCGGTCTCGGACTCGACGACATCGACCTCGTCCTGCCGCACAACGTCAACCGGTACTCGTGGAGCACGACGGCGCGGATCCTGGACCTCCCGCTGGAGCGGATCTACCTGGAGAACGTCCCGCGGACCGGCCACTGCTTCTGTGCGGACCCCTTCATGAACCTCTCGACGGCGCGCGCCGAGAACGCGGTGCGGCCGGGCGAGACCGTGCTCATGGTCTCCGCCGGCCAGGGCGGGACCTTCGCCGCCGCGGTCGTCGGGACCGCAGCCAGAGAGGAGTGACATGACTGCCGCACACGACCCGGCACCCGCCGGCGGTTTCACCGCCCGGTTGAAGAGCGCGCTGGTCGGGGATCCGACCGCCCGTTTCGTGTACCTGAACAACTTCGAGGTCGAACGCGTCTGGGGCGTGGGCGAGCCGAGGCTGCCCGGCACCGGCCTGTCGTTCTCCTCGGCGACGGTCAACCGGATCGAGGAGGTCGGCGTCCTGCTGGCCGACGAGCACGACGTGGTGGTGCTGAAGGAGGCCGTCGACCCCGGCTACGCCACCTACCTGCGCGCCCTGGGCGCGGCCGAGGGGGTCCATCTGACGGTGGACCTCAACCGGCCGGAGCGGTCGGTCACCGAGGACGCCCTGGACTCGCCCCGGCTGCTGGAGTCCCTGCGCGCGCTCGCCGACGGCCGCACCTACCTGATGCCGCTGGGCATCTCGGAGGAGGAGGAGCGCCTCGCGCTGGCCGCGGGCCTGCCGCTGGCCGGTCCGACCGCCGCCGTCTGCAAGCACGTCAACGGCAAGATCTTCAGTCGCGAGCTGGTGGACGCCTCCGGGCTGACCGCCGTCCCGGGCTCGGTCTGCCGGACCCTGGGCGAGCTGGAGGAGGCGCTCGACACCCACCTGGTCGAGGGCGGCTCCCGCGTGGTGGTCAAGGAGTCGCTCGGCGTCTCCGGGCGCGGCATGGTCGTGCTCGACGAACCGAAGCGGGCCGAACAGCTGCTGCGGATGATCGCCCGCCGGGCCGGGACCGACCGACGCGTCTCGGTGGTCGTGGAACGCTGGATCGAGAAGCAGGCCGACCTGAACTACCAGTTCGTCGTCGGCCGGGGCGGCGAGGTCCGGTTCGAGACCGTGAAGACCGCGCTGACCGAGAACGGCGTCCACCGCGGACACGTCTTCCCGCCGGCGCTGCGGACCGACCAGGTCGACGAGCTGCGGACGGCCGCCGAGGTGATCGGCAAGGAGCTCGCGGCGGCCGGGTACTTCGGGCTGGCCGGCGTGGACGCGCTGCTCGCCGCGGACGGCACGCTCTACCCCTGCCTGGAGATCAACGCCCGGTTCAACATGGCGACCTACCAGAACCGGATCGCCGAACGCCTCATCCGGGACGGGCAGTTCGCGCTCGCCACCACCTTCGACCTGCAGCCGGCCCGGGTGCACAGCTTCGACGAGGTGCGGGCCGCCCTCGGCGAGCTGCTCCTCGACGGCGCGGACCACGCCGCCGACGGCGCGCGCGGCGTACTGATCAACAACTTCGCGACCCTGAACGCGACCCTCCTGGCCGGCGGCAAGCCCTACGGCCGCCTCTACGCGGTCTGCGTCGGCGACGACGAGCAGGACGTGCGGCGCACCCGGGAGCGGACGGAGACCCTGCTGAAGGAAATGGTGGCCAAGCCGTGAGCGACGAGATCGACTGGAGCGGCATCGCCGCGGAGTACGGAACCCCGACGTACGTGTACGACGGCGACTGGCTGGTCGCCAACCTCGCCGCCCTGCGGGCGGCCCTGCACCCCTCGCTGGAGGTCTTCTTCTCGCTCAAGTCCAACCCCAACCGGGGCGTCTACGACGTCCTGCACTCGGCGGGCGCCCGCGCCGAGGTCTCCTCCCTCGCCGAGCTGCGGCTGGTGCTGGAGTCCGGGACCGACCCGTTCGACGTGGTCTTCCTGGGGCCCGGCAAGAGCGAGCAGGAGGTCGACGCCTGCGTCGGGGCCGGGATCTACGCGATCGTCTGCGAGTCCCTCGCCGAGCTCGACCTGATCGACCGGACGGCGCAGGCGCACGGCGTGCGCCAGCGGGTGCTGCTCCGCGTCAACCCGGCCTTCGCCATCGCCGGTTCACGGCTGACCATGGGCGGCAAGCCCCGCCAGTTCGGCATCGACGAGGCCGCCGTCCTCGCCGCAGGACCGGCCCTGTCGGAGTACCGGCACGCCGACGTGGCCGGCGTCCAGGTCTACCTGGGCACGCGCATCCTCGACGCCGAGGTGGTCGTCAAGAACACCACCTACATCCTGGACCTCGCGGAGCGGATCGCGCAGGCCACCGGGATCCGGCTGGACGCGGTGGACATCGGCGGCGGGCTGGGCGCGGCCTACTTCGAGGGCGAGCACGAACTCGACGCGGCCGCACTGGCGAAGGACCTCAACCCGCTGCTGGACCGGTTCGCCTCGGCGCACCCGGACACCCGGCTGATCATGGAGTCCGGCCGGTACCTGACGGCGCTCGGCGGCACCTACCTGATGCGGGTGCGCTACACCAAGCAGTCCATGGGCGAGAACTTCGCGGTCGCGGACGGCGGCACCCACCACCACATGGCCGCCGTGGGCATCGGGTCGTTCGTCAAGCGCAACTTCCCGATCGGGCTGCTCTCCCGGACGGCCGACCCGGCCGAGGAGACCGGTCCGTGGAACATCGCGGGTCCCCTCTGCACGCCGAACGACACCATCGCCAAGGCCGTGACCCTGCCCGAGCTGCGGCCCGGCGACCTCGTCGGGGTGCTGAAGTCGGGCGCGTACGGGCCCTCGGCCTCGCCCGTGTACTTCCTCAGCCACGGCTACCCCGCCGAGGTCGTGGTGCTGCGCGGCCGCTCGTACCTGGTGCGTCACCGGGACTCGGTCGAGGACATCCTCGCCAAGCAGGCGACCGCTCCCGAGCTGGGCCGGGCCGGCCGGCTGGACTGACCCGGCGTCACGGCCACCGGCACCGGCGGGGCGCGGCACCGCACCGCGGACACCCCGGACGCCTCACGCCACCGCACAACGCCTCACGACACCGCACGACACCGCACGACGCGACACCGAAGCACATCACGAAGGAGCTGAGACGATCTTGACCACCGACGACATCACCACGACCGACGCACTCCGGGACGCGCTCGCCGCCGTCCTGAAGAAGGACCTGCCCGAACTCACCCCGGACACCCGGCTCTTCAGCGACCTGGCCCTCGACTCCACCAGCGTGATCGAGCTGCTGATGGCCCTGGAGGACACGCTGGGCCTGCAGATCGACCCGGACGAGCTGACCCCGGAGGTCTTCGAGACGGTCGGCGCACTGACCGAGTACATCGACGCGAACCTGTCCGCCGGGCAAGAGCCGGCGCACTGACCGATGCCGGAGACGACGTGGGGCGGGCCGCGCACGGCCGCCCGCCCGGCCGGCCCCGCGGCCCTGCGGCTGAGCCGGCCGACCGCCCGGGCCTTCCCCGGGCGGCGGCCGGCCCGGCTGGCCGGGACCGAGCTGAGGTTCATGACGGACTTCCTCGCCTCCTTCGGCGAGGAACCCGACCACGAGCGCCACGCGCGGGGCGGTGGCAACAGCTTCACCGACATGGCGCGGGAGCTGCTCGACGGCCTGGAGCACCCGCTGCCCCCGTTGGACAGGCTCGTGCTCGCCTACCACCTGCCCGACCTGAGCGTCGTCGAGGTGGCGGGCTGCTACCTGGCCGAGCGGTGCCCGGGCGGCCCCGAGGTCTTCTCGGTGGCCGGCCAGGGTGTGGGGGCCCCCTTCACGGCGCTGCGGATCCTCGCCGGCCTGCGTCGGACCGGCGGCCTGGCCGAGGGCGCCGTACTCGTCCTGGACCAGTCCACGCTGCCCTACGCCGACCCCGACACCCGGCCCGGCGACGACTGCGCGGTGCTGGTGCACACGGCCGGCCCGGACGCGGAGGCCGCCGGACCTGCGGGGGAAGGAACGACGGGGGAAGGAACGGCGCCCGGCGACGCGGAGCTCGACTTCGTGACCGAGCGGTCCGTCGACCCGAACACGGCGCTGGGCGAACTGGCCCGGCAGGTGCCCGGGGTCAGGATCGTGGCCGGCCGGATGCTCGCCGACCGGCTCGACCCGGCCCTGCGGGCCTCGTGCGACCTGGTGGAGGGGGCGGCCGACCGCCTCTGCACCAGCGCCTGGGCGGCCCTCGCCGAGCACTGGACGCCGGACCGGTACACCGTGATCGCCGACTACGACCCGCACTCCGGCCGGCTGTTCCAGGCCGGGCTGCGCCCGGGAGCCGCCGCGTGAACCGGACCTCCACCGACCTGGCCCGCTACCGGGACCTCGGCCGCGAGGACGGCCTGGCCGCCGGACTGGCCGCCGTACTCGAAGGCGTCGACGCGGCGGCGACGGCCCCCGGCGGCGTCGCCGTCCTGCCAGCCGTCCTGCCGGCCGGGACGGACGGCCCCGGCGGCACCGAGGTGCTGCCCCACCCGTTCGCGGCCCTCGACGGGCTCGCCCTGGTCCGCTTCGCGGCGGACACCCCGGGCACCGGGCCCGGCCCCGGGCTGACCGGCCGTACCGCCGCCGCCCTGACCGCCGTCCGGATCGGGGTGCTCTCCGGGCTGCTCGACGCGGCCGTGGAGCGGCTCTCGGCCCGGCGCTTCGGCGGCGTCCCGCTGATCGACCACCAGTTCGTCGGCGGATCGCTGGCCGACGTGGCCACCGAGGCCGAGCTGGCCTGGTCCGGGGCCGTCCGGGAGGCCGCCGCCGACCAGGACGCCCCGGCCGGAGCGGTCTGGGCCCGCCACGAGCGGCTGACCGAGGCCGGCTGGGCGGCCACCCGCCTGTTCGGCGCCGAGGGCTACCTCACCGATCATCCGGCGCGCAGCCTCCACCTGTCCGCGCTCACCGCGGACCTCTGGCTGGCCCGGCCGAGCACCGCGGAAGGAGACCGGTGACCGTGGTCGAACTCGACGAACGGCTCAGGGCGCTGCGCGGCGCCGCCGCCGAGACGGCGGGCGAGCTGCGCGCGCACGCGATGGACCTCGACGCGGACCCGCACGGAACGGGACCGCACCTCAAGACCGCCGCCTTCGACCTGATCCGCCGGTGCACCACCCCGGAACGGTTCGGCGGCGAACCCCTACGCGTCGGCCCCTTCGGCTACTCCACCGGGTCGTCCCTGGACACCCTCGTCTGGATGGTCGAACTCGCCCACGGCGACGCGGGGATGGTGCTGGCCGCCCCCGGGCCCAGCCTCACCGGGATCCTGGTCGACCAGCTCGGCGACGACGGGCAGCAGGAGTGGTTCCACCGCGCGGTGGCCGACGGCGCCACCTGGGCGTTCTTCGCGGTGACCGAGCCGGGCCGGGGCAGCGACGCCGCCGGGATGGAGACCGCGCTGAGGCGCGAGGACTCAGGCCTGTACCGGCTGCACGGCACGAAGAGGTACATCGGCAACGGCGCCCGCGGCGCGGTCGGCGTGGTCTTCGCCCGGACCGGGAGCGGGCCGCTGTCGATCCGGGCCGCGCTGGTCGAGGCCGCCGACCCCGGCTTCGACGGGCGGGCGCTGCCCATGGTGGGCCTGCGCGGCGCGGCACTCGCCGAGATCCGGCTCGACGGCGTCGCCGTGCCGGAGGAACGCCTGCTGGCCCGGCACCTGCCGCCCACCCGGCGCGGTCTGTGGGGGGCCGTGCGGGTGTTCAACACGGTCCGCCCCCAGGTGGCCGCGCTCGCCGTCGGGACCGGGCTGGCCTGCGTGGACCTCGTCCGCGCCGAGCGTCCGGGCGCACCGGGCCTCGACGAGGTCGCGGCCCGGCTGGAGGCCTGCCGCGACCTCGTCTACCGGGCCGGGGCCGCCCTGGACCGGGACCGGGACGACGGCCGGCTCCCCAGTCAGGCCAAGATCGCCGCGGTGGCCGCCGCCCGGGAGGCCGCCCGCTGGGCGGTCCGCTCGCTCGGCCCGGCCGCCCAGGCCGACCACCCCCTGCTGGAGAAGTGGACCCGCGACGTGAACGCCTTCGAGTTCATGGAGGGCACCAGCGACATCCAGCGCCTGCACGTCGCGCGCGCCCTCGTCCGCGGGGGCGGCCGGACGGGCGGGCAGCCGTGAGGATCGGCATCGACCTGCTGGAGATCGCCCGGTTCGCCCGGATCGCCGCCCACCCCGGCGGACGGCGGATGGTCTTCTCCGCGACCGAGCTCGCCCGCGCGGACGGGCTCACCGGCCCGCGCCGCGAGGAGTACCTGGCCGGCCGGTTCTGCGCCAAGGAGGCCACCGCCAAGGCCCTCGGCCGCGGGCTCGGCCAGGGGCTGGGCTGGCGGGAGATCGAGGTCCTCGCCGACGCCCACGGGGCGCCGGAGGTCCGGCTCAGCGGCGGCGCCAGGACGGTCGCCGAACAGGCCGGGATCGACCGGATCGACCTGTCGCTCAGTCACCAGGGCGGCCTGGTGGTGTGCGTGGCGATCGCCCATGCTGCGGGCGGGACCGGCGCCGCAGCGCACTGACGCGCACGGCGGGCCGGCCGCCCGGGCGGCCGGCCCGCCGTCCTGACCCCGAGGAATGGACCGATGGACCTCAGCCTCTTCTTCTTCGCCGACACCGCCACCGACGGGGACCGGTACCAGCTGCTGCTGGAGAGCGCCCGCTTCGCCGACACCCACGGCTTCCGTGCGGTGTGGACCCCCGAGCGGCACTTCCACCGCCTGGGCGGGCAGTTCCCCAACCCCTCACTGACGAGCGCCGCGCTGGCCGCGGTGACCGAGCGGGTGGGGATCAGGGCCGGCAGCGTGGTCGCCCCCCTGCACCACCCGATCCGGATCGCCGAGGAGTGGTCCGCCGTCGACAACCTCTCCGGCGGCCGGGTGGGCGTCTCGTTCGCCTCCGGCTGGCACGTCCGGGACTTCGTGCTCCAGCCGGAGAACTTCCAGGACCGCAAGAACATCATGGTCGAGACGGCCCGCACGGTGCAGCGGCTGTGGCGCGGCGAGGAGGTCGAGTTCGACGGCGCCGAGGGCGAGCGGCGCGCCGTCCGGCTCTTCCCGCGCCCGGTGCAGCCCGAGCTGCCGATCTGGATCACGGCCGCCGGCTCCCCGCAGACCTTCCGGATCGCGGGGCGGCTGGGCGCGGGCGTGCTGACCCACCAGCTCGGCCAGGAGCACGACGCGCTGGAGCGCAACATCGCCACCTACCGGGAGGCCCTGGCCGAGGAGGGCCACGACCCGGCGAGCGGCCACGTCGTACTGATGCTGCACACCATGCTCGGCGAGGACCGCGAGCGCATCCGCGAGCTGGTCCGCGAGCCGCTCACCGACTTCCTCCGCAGCTCGATGGACCTCCAGTCCTCGGGCCCGGCCGCCCCGGGGGCGGACGGCTTCTCGGTGGACCGGATACCGACCCGGGACCGGGACTTCCTGCTCACCCGGTCCTTCGACCGCCTCTTCTCCGACGTCGGCCTGTTCGGCACCGTCGACGACGGCGCGGAGGTGGTGCGCCGGCTCTCGGCGATGGGCGTCGACGAGATCGCCTGCCTCATCGACTTCGGCGTGGACCAGCAGGAGGTCCTGAAGTCCCTCCACCACCTGGACGCGCTGCGCGCCCGGGTCGCCGGACCGGGCGGCGCGGCCGGGCACTGAGCCCGTCTCCCGGGCGGCGCCGCCCCGGACCTCCCCGGGAGGTCGGGTCAGGCGTCGCCGTCCGGGAACTCGTACGCCGCCACCTCGGCCAGCAGCTCCGCCCGCCGCTCCTCCGTCAGGAAGGCCGCCCGGAAGGAGTTGGCGGCGAGCAGCCGCAGGGTCTCCCGGTCGAGGCGCAGGGCCTCGGCCAGGGCCTCGTAGGTGTCGCCGACGTAGCCGCCGAAGTAGGCGGGGTCGTCGGAGTTGACCGTGGCCAGCAATCCGGCGTCGAGGATCGCCGGGAGCGGGTGGTCGGCGAGGGTGTCGACGCAGCGGAGGCGGACGTTGGAGAGCGGGCAGAGGGTGAGCGGGATCCGCTCGCGCACCAGGCGGTCGACCAGCTCCGGGTCCTCCAGGCAGCGCAGGCCGTGGTCGATCCGCTCGACGCCGAGCACGTCCAGGGCCTCGGTGATGTAGGCGGCGGGGCCCTCCTCCCCGGCGTGCGCGACCCGGTGCAGTCCGGCCTCGGCCGCGAGCCGGTAGACCTCGCGGAACTTGGCGGGCGGGTGGCCGACCTCGGCGGAGTCCAGCCCGATGCCGGTGATCCGCCCGCCGAACCAGGGGCGGGCGGCTTCGAAGGTCTCCAGCGCGGACTCGGCGGACTCGTCCCGCAGGAAGCACATGATCAGCCTGGTGCTGATGCCGTGGCGCTCGGCACTCCGGTCCAGCGCCCGTCCGAGGCCGTCCACCACCACGGCGAGCGGGACGCCCCGGGCGGTGTGCGCCTGCGGGTCGAAGAAGATCTCCGCGTGCCGGACGCCCTGGGCCGCGGCCCGGGCCAGGTAGGCCTCGGCGAGGTCGGCGAAGTCCTCCTCGGTCCGCAGCACGGCCATCAGCGCGTAGTAGAGGTCGAGGAAGGACTGCAGGTCGCTGAACGCGTAGGCACGGCGCAGCTCCTCGGTGTCCGCGTACGGCAGGGTGACGCCGTTGCGGGCCGCGAGCGCGAAGGCGAGCTCGGGCTCCAGGGTGCCTTCGATGTGCAGGTGGAGTTCGGCCTTGGGGAGTGACATCAGTGCCTGTTCAGGGTGAGTGGTAAGCATGCGAAGGTTTCATCCTACGATCCGACCACCCCTCTTCGGGCAGCCGGTCACCCCTGGCCGGCCGCCCCGGCCGCCCGGATCGGCGCGATCGGCGGGACGCTCCGCGGAGCACCGGAGGAGCCGTCGCGCAACCCCTCGCCAACGGGTGTACCGGGCCCCGCGGCGGGGCACCGGCTAGGCGGGGGGCTTCCGCCGAGGAGGTTGACCACATGCAGCACCCCGACACCCCGCACCCCAGGCCGGAGGGCATCTCCCCGCACGCCCTGGGCAACGACACGCTGCTGCACGAGCTGGAACAGCTGCACCGGACCCGCCACGAGACGTTCCTGTACGGCTCGGAGGATGCGCTGAAGCGGCACACCCTGCGGACCGGGCAGCTGGAGGCGGAGTACCTGCACCGCTTCCCGAACCGCCTGATCACGGCCGGCCGGACCAGGGCCGGCGCCCGCGCGCGGGAGGCGGCGGCCCGGGTGGAGTCGCTGCCGGACTGAGCCCGCCGACGCCGCGGCGACCACCGCGGGCCGACCGCCCGGCAGGACACGCCGGGCGGTCATGGCGCGTCCGCACGGGGGGTGTCGGCGAGGGTGAGGGGCAGACCCCGGAACCACCCGCCCACGCACCCCTGGGAGTGCCCCCGTGCCCATCGCAAGCGTGAACCCCGCGACCGGCGAGACCCTGGAGACCTTCGAGCCGCTGGACGCCGCCGGCGTGGAGCGCCGGCTGGCCCGCGCCGAGGAGGCGTTCCGCAGCTACCGCACCAGCTCCTTCCCGTACCGGGCCGACCTGCTCCGGCGGGCCGCCGACCTGCTCGACCAGGACCTCGAAGCGGTGGCCCGGACCATGACGGAGGAGATGGGCAAGCCGCTCACCGCCGCCCGCGCCGAGGCCTCGAAGTGCGCGAAGGCGATGCGCTGGTACGCCGAGCACGCGGAGGCGCTGCTCGCCGACGAGCATCCGGACCCGGCCGACGTGGCCGACTCCGGCGCCGCCCGCGCCTACGTCCGGTACCGGCCGCTGGGCGCGGTGCTGGCGGTGATGCCGTGGAACTTCCCGCTCTGGCAGGTGGTCCGGTTCGCCGCACCGGCCCTGATGGCGGGCAACGTCGGCCTGCTCAAGCACGCGTCCAACGTGCCTCGCACGGCCGTCGCCCTGGAGGAGCTGTTCCGCCGGGCCGGGTTCCCGGAGGGCTGCTTCCAGACCCTGCTGATCGGCTCCGGTGCGGTGGAGGGCGTGATCCGCGACCCCCGGGTGGCGGCGGTGACCCTCACCGGCAGCGAGCCGGCCGGGCGGGCGGTCGCGGCCACCGCGGCCGACGAGGTGAAGAAGGCGGTGCTGGAGCTGGGCGGCAGCGACCCGTTCGTGGTGCTCCCGAGCGCCGACCTGGACGCGGCGATCGCCACCGCCGTCCGGGCCCGGGCGCAGAACAACGGCCAGTCCTGCATCGCCGCCAAGCGCTTCATCGCGCACGCCGACGTCTACGAGCGGTTCACCGCCGGCTTCACCGCGGCGATGCGGGCCCTGCGGGTGGGCGACCCGATGGACGAGGCCACCGAGGTCGGCCCGCTGGCCAGCCGGCAGGGCCGGGACGAGCTGGCCGACCTGGTCGAGGACGCGCGGGCGCACGGTGCGCGGGTGGAGTGCGGCGGGCGCCGCCCGGAGGGCCTGGACGCGGGCTGGTTCTACGAGCCGACGGTGCTGACCGGCATCACCCCGGCGATGCGGATCCACCAGGAGGAGACCTTCGGCCCGGTCGCCACCGTCTACCGGGCCGCCGACCTGGACGAGGCGCTGGCCCTGGCCAACGACACCCCGTTCGGGCTGAGCTCCAACGTCTGGACCGAGGACCCGGCCGAGCAGGAGCGGTTCGTCCGGGACATCCAGGCCGGCGGGGTGTTCTTCAACGGCATGACGGCCTCGCACCCCGCGCTGCCGTTCGGCGGGGTCAAGCGCTCGGGCTTCGGCCGGGAGCTGTCCGGCCACGGCATCCGGGAGTTCTGCAACGTCACGACCGTCTGGGTGGCCTGAGGTACCGGCACGGCCGGCCGGGGCCCCGCCCCGGCCGGATCCGGCCAAGTTCCCGCGCGGCGGCCCGGGGCGCCGCAGCGCCGGGTTTGCGGCTTTCACGTCCTTTGTCTGACATTGCCATGACATCCTCCCCCCGGACCCCCTGTTCAGCACGGACCCGCCGAATATCGATTTCCACCCGCCCGCGAACCGGCGGGAATTATTCCGTTCATACTCCGGAAATCCGGACCACCCAATTCCGAGTGGCCGAACCCGGGTATTACCGGAGATCCGGAAAACCTGCGAAGGGGAATCCTTGGATAAGTTCGATGTCGACCGGCCGGAGGGTCGGTCGACATCGAAAGGAAATGCGATGAAGCTCGCCAAGCGCACCGCTGCCCTTGTCGCCTCGACGGCGATCCTGGCCGGAGGGATGACGGTCCTGGTCTCCGGCCAGGCCAGCGCCGCCTCCGGCTACGTCACGCTCACGAACCTCGCCACCAGCCGCGTCCTCGACAGCAACGGCGCCGGCAACGTCTACACCCTGGCCGCCAACGGCGGTTCCTACCAGGTCTGGTACGCCAACGACCTGGGCGGATCGACCTACACCCTGCGGAACCTCGCCACGGGGCTCTGCCTCGACAGCAACGGCGCCGGAAACGCCTACACCCTCGGCTGCAACGGCGGCAACTACCAGAAGTGGGTGAAGAGCTGGGCCGGCAACGGTTACGCCTACCAGAACGTCGCCACCGGGCTCTACCTGGACAGCAACGTCAACGGGAACGTCTACACCCTGGGCGGCAACGGCGGCTCGTACCAGAAGTGGAACTGATCCACGATCAGCCGGTCACCGGCTGACCGGCAGCACGGCCTGACGACGGGTCATCGATGAAACGCCCTCCCCGACGCCTCAATCGCCGGGGAGGGCGCCTCCATGTTACGGTGCCCGCCCGGGGGCCGACACGCCCGGCGGCGTTCGCTCGTGGCTGAACCCGCCCGCCGCCTCGAACAGCTGGCGAGAATCGGCCGCACAGACCACTCGACCCGGAACGACGGGGATGTTCAGTGACCATTAGTACACTCACCGCAGCACTCCATCGAAGGACGGAGGGTGACGAACCATCGGTCGCATCACCCCCCGCCGATCGGCGGGTGCGATTCATCCCCTGGGCGGTCGCCCTCGCCCTATTCCTGGTCTATTCCTTCTTTACCGTCCGCCGCCACGACCTTCTCCTCACCAGCGGGTACGACCTCGGTATCTTCGAGCAGGGCGTCCGCGGCTACGCCGAGGGACGCGGACCGATCGTCGAGCTGAAGGGCCCCGGGTTCAACCTCCTCGGCGACCACTTCTCGCCGATCCTGGCCGTCCTCGCCCCGTTCTACTGGATCTGGCCCTCCGCCAAGGTCCTGCTGCTGGGTCAGTCCGCGTTGCTCGCCGTCGCCGCCGTGCCGATCAGTCGCTGGGCGCTGCGCAGCATCGGGCCCGCCGCCGCCCTGATCACCGGCTTCGGCTACGGGGCCTCCTGGGGGCTGGCCTCGGCGCTCGGCTTCGACTTCCACGAGATCAGCTTCGCCGTCCCGCTGGTCGCCTTCTCGGTGGCGGCGCTCGGCGAGCAGCGGTGGGCGGCGGCGTTCGCCTGGGCCGCGCCGCTGGTCCTGGTCAAGGAGGACCTCGGCATCACCGTCGCCGCCGTCGGCGGGTACATCCTCTGGCGCGGCAACCGCCGGATCGGTGCGGCCGCCGTCGCCTTCGGCGTGGCCGCCTCGCTGCTCGAACTGCTGGTGCTGCTGCCCGCGATGAGCCCCGGCGGCAGCTTCGCCTACTGGGACAACCTGAGCGGCGGCTCGGGCGGCCGCAACCTGCTCACCCTCCCGCTCGACCTCATCACCCCGGGCGAGAAGGTCCGGACCGTGCTGCTGCTGCTCGCCCCGACCATGCTGCTGGCTGTCCGGTCCCCGCTGTTGCTGGTCGCGCTCCCCACCCTCGGCTGGCGGCTGCTCTCCAACAACCCCGCCTACTGGGGCACCGGCTACCACTACAGCGCCGTCCTGATGCCGATCGTGTTCCTCGCCTTCGTGGACGTCCTGGTGAAGGCCCGCGCCAACCCCGGGGTGCTGCACCGGCGGGCCGCCCGGGCCGCGCTGCCGGTCAGCCTCGCGGTCACGCTCGTCCTGCTGCCCGGTTTCGCGTTCAGCCAGCTTTTCGGCCTCGAACTCTGGCGCACCCCGGCGCGGGTCGAGGCCGCCCGGTCGGTCCTGGCCGCCGTCCCGGACGGCGCCCGGGTCTCCGCGTCCAACCGGCTGGTGCCCCAGCTGACCAACCGCTGCGAGGTCATCGTGTTCGGCTGGCCGCAGAGCTGGTCGACCGCCGAGTGGATCGTGGTGGACGAGGGCCGGCCGATGGGCTGGCCGCTGTCGCCCGACCGCGAACGCGAGGAGGTCGCCCTCGCCAAGCAGGGCGGCTACCACGTCGTCCGCAGCGAGCACGGCATCACCCTGCTCCGGCGGACCGCCACCGAGCAGGCCGGGACCACCGGCTGACCGGCCGTCGGACGGGACCGGCCCGCGGTCCCGCCCGACGCACAGTCCGGCCCGGCCCCGGGCCGGCCCCACCGGGCAGGCCCGGCCGGACCCGGCCCACCTGCCTCCGACTCCGACCACTTCAGGGATCACGTGCCAGTCGAAACCGGACTCACCCCGTCCACCCGTACGATCCGGCCGCTGCTGCCGCGCGCCTCCCGACCGCCCGCGCCACGGACCGCCGCGCTCTCCGGACGCCGGACGGCCGTCCTGACGTTCCTCTGCTTAGCGGTCACCGCGGCCTGCGGGCTGCAGCAGTGGTCGGCGGTCCAACTGGGCGGCTTCGACCTGGGGATCTTCCACCAGGGTGTCGCGGCCTACGCGCACTTCGGTCTCCCGGTCGCGCCGGTCAAGAGCTACCACCACGAGTTCCCGCCCGAGTTCTCGCTCCTGGGCGACCACTTCTCACCGGTGCTGGCGGCGCTCGCCCCGCTCTACTGGATCTGGGAGGACCCGCGCACCCTGATCCTCGGTCAGGCGCTCCTCCTCGCCGCCGGCGTCCCGCTGGTCCGCCGCATCGCCGTGCACTGCTTCCGGCGCCCCTCCCCCGTACCGGCCGACGCGTCGGCACCGGCCGCCGGACCCGGCGGGGACGCCTCCGCGACCGCCCGCGACGAGGACCCCGGCGCGACCCGCGCCGCCCGCCTGGCAGCCGACCTCGCCGGTCTGGTGTACGGGCTGGGCTGGCCGCTGCTCGCCGCCGGCCGGGGCGGCTTCCACGAAGTCGCCTTCGCCGTCCCGCTCACCCTGCTGATGCTCGAACGCGGCCTCGCCCGCCGGTACGGGACCGCGGCCCTCGCCGCCGCGCTGCTCTGCGCCACCAAGGAGGACCTCGGCCTGCTGGTCGGCGTCTACGGCCTGGTCCTGCTCTGGCGCAACCGCCCGCGCGGCGACCGGCAGAGCGAGCGGGCCGGCGACCGGCGGGGCCTGCTGTACGGCGCCGGGCTCCTGGTCGGCGGCCCGCTCGCCTCGGCGCTCGCCATCGTGTGGCTCATCCCCGCGATGGGCGGGCAGCCGGACTACTACTGGGTCTACGGCCCGATCGGCCCGGACGCCGGGACGGCGCTGACCAACGTGCTCGGCGACCCGCTGCTGCTGCTCCGGGTCGCCACCAACGCGACCCTCAAGCCGCTGCTGGTGCTCTGGCTGTTCGGCACCCTGTTCCTGCTCCCGCTGCGCTCGGCGACCACGCTCTGCCTGCTGCCGCTGCTCGCCGAGCGGGTCCTCTCCGACAACGCCAACCACTGGTCGATCGCGCACCACTACGACGCCTTCCTCTGGCCGGTGCTGCTCACCGCCACCCTGGAGGCGCTCGGCCGCCTGCACGCCCGGGGCGGTCTGCGGCGGCGGGCCGGTACCGGTCTCGGCCTCGCCGTGGTGGCCGTCTCGCTGGCGAGCAGCGTGATGCTGGGCGGGATCAGCCTGCTGACGCCGGCCGGCTGGCGGCCCTCGGCGAGCAACGCGGCGCTGGTCCGCGGCGCCGGGCAGATCCCCGACGGCGCCCGGGTCGAGGCCGACAACCAGGTGGTGCCCCGGCTGGTCGGCCGGACCGACACCGTCCTCGTCGACGGCGTGCCGCGCGGCCGGGAGTACGTCCTGATCCGGTCCGACACCCGGACCTTCCCGTTCCAGTCGGACGTGGAGCAGGCCGAGCGGATCGCGCTGCTGCTCGCCCACGGCTACCGGCAGGTCTGGGCCGAACAGGGCGTGGTGCTGCTGCACCGCGAGAGCGACGAGCCGGTCCCCGGCGCCCGGGTGCCCGACGGGGACAGCACGCCGGTGAAGGAGCTCGTGCCGTCGGACGTCGGCCACAACCTGTTCAAGGGCTGACCCGCACCCGCGGCGGCCCCGCCCCGGCCTCCCCCGTCCGGGACTCCCCCGCCCCGGCCTCCCCCGCCCGGGACTCCCCCGCACGAGGCGGTTCCCCGCGATCACGGGCGGGGGACCGCCCCGGCGGACGTCAGGTGGCCATCCGGTGCCGGCCCCGGCCGGGCGTCCGCCAGCGGGCCACCACGCCGACCAGGGCGATCACGGTCACCCCCCAGATGACGCTGAAGACGATCAGCCAGGGCAGCGACGTGACCTGGGCGCCGACGGCGCCGAGGCCGAGCGAGAGGCCGACCAGGAGGACCACGGCCGTCGGGCTGAGGCCGAGCAGGCCGTGCCAGGCGCGGTGGGCCAGGCTCGGGTGGGCCGGAGCTTCCGGGCCGGTGTCGAGAGCCTTGTAGGTGAGCAGGTCCATCGGGGATCACCTCCGGGGTGGCGGGAGGTCACGAGGCCTTCCGTGGGGTGGTGGACTTTCGGGTCGTGGTCTTCTTGGCGGCGGTCTTCTTCGTGGCCGAGGCGGCGCCCTTCCGCGCCGCCGCGGCGGTGGGCTTGGCGGGAGTCGCCTTCTTCGTACCCGCGGCGCGCTTGCGCGGGGCAGGCTTCTCCTCGAAGGTCTCATCGGTGCTGACGGCCCCCTCGGTGCTGACGTCGGCCTCCGTCGGCCGTCCGCCCGCCCGGCCGGGGTGCGCCCCCTTGGCCTGCCGGAGGCTGCTGCGCAGCGCCTCCATCAGGTCGATCACGTTGTCCGGCGCCTCCCCCGGCTCCTCCTCGTGCGGCACCTCGACCCCCTGCAGCCGGGCCTCGATGACCTGCTGGAGCGCCTTCTGGTAGTCGTCGTGGAGCTGGCCGAGGTCGAAGTCCTCGGAGAGGGTCTCCATCAGCGAACGCGCCATCTTCAGTTCCTGCGGCCGGACGGTGACCTCCTCCTCCGGCGCGATGCCGGCGGCCGGGCGGACCTCGTCGGGCCAGATGCAGGTCTGGAGGACCAGCGTGCCGTCGTGCACGCGCAGCACGGCCGGGGACTCCCTGGTCCGCAGCGCGATCTTGGTGACGGCGATCTGTCCGGACTCGACCAGCGCGTCCCGGAGCAGCGCGTACGGCTTGGCGGCGGCCTTGTCGGCGACACCGACGTAGTACGCCTTGGAGAACATCAGCGGGTCGATCTCGGCCGCGTCCACGAAGGCCAGCACGTCGATGATCTTCTTGCTGGGCAGCGGCAGGTCCGCGAGGTCCTCGTCCGTGAGGGTGACGGTCCGGCCGTCCGGGGACTCGTAGCCCTTGGCGATCTCCGCGTACGGGACCTCCTTCGCCTCCTGCTCGCAGTACCGCTTCATCCGGACCCGGCCGCCGTCCTTCGCGTGCACCTGGTGCAGGGGGACGTCGTGCTCCTGGGTGGCGGAGTACAGGTGGACGGGGATGGAGACCAGGCCGAAGCTGATCGTCCCCTTCCAGGTGGTCTGCATGGGGTCGCTCCTTCCCGGAGCCGTCCCGGTGGTTCCCGCTGCCGGGGCGTCGCGCCCGGAATCTCCACTCTGCCCGGGTTCCTCCCGATCGGCCACAGGATCGCGTCGCGGGCCGGGCACGCGGGCCGGGCACGCGGGCCGGCGGGCCGTGCGCCTGGGGCGGCTCCGCGCCCGGCATCCCCTCCACCCGCGTCCGGGCGGACAATGACGGCGGGACGGAGGTGGTGCCCGATGCGGAGGACCGGAGCGGTCCCGCCGCCCGACGCGACCAGGTACCGGGTGACCTACGCGGTCGCCGGCACGGACGGCGTACGGCAGGCGGAGGTCACCGTCGTGCCCGGGTACTCGCAGGAGAGCGACATCCCGGCGGTGCTGGCCGCGCACCTCACCGGGAACCCCGCCGACGCCCGGCTCGTCACCGTGCTGGCCCTGCGGGCCGACTGACCCCGACCGGCCCGGACCGACACCCGGACCGGCCCCGGCCGACACCCCGACAGGCACCCGGACCACCCGAAGGGAGCAGCGGGCCGCCCTTCCCCGGGCCCGGCGCACCTGCGCGACCTAGGGTTTGTCGCATCCGGCCCCCCGCTGCCGCTCTTCGGCGGCCACCTCGCGGCGGACCCACCCCCGGGAGAGCCCATGACGCCGCCCAACCGGGCCGCCACCCCCAGCGCACCCTCCCAGTCCCGCCGCGGCCTGCTCCGCCGGACCGGCGAGTGGTGCGCCCGGCACTCCGTACTCGTGATCGTCCTCTGGCTGGCGGTCCTCGCGTGTGTCCAGATCGCCAACCGGACCGTGGGCGGCACCTACTCCGACGACTTCTCGCTGCCGGGCACCCAGGCCGCGCAGGGGAAGAACGTGCTCCAGGCGCACGAGCCCGCGGCCGCCGGCACCGCCGCCCAGGTCGTCCTGCACGACGCCCAGCCGCTGGCCGGCTTCGAGTCGCCGCTCTCCCAGTCGCTCACCGCGCTCCAGCAGCTGCCGCACGTGCTGTCCGTGCAGAGCCCGCTGCCCCCGGCCGGACAGGCCGCGCCGCCGGGCGGACCGCTGTCGACGGACGGCCTCACGGGGTACATCACCGTCCGGTTCGACGCCAACCCGACGACGCTCGGCGAGAGTTACCTCGACGAGGTGGACACCGCCGTCGCGCCGCTGCGGGCCGCCGGGGTGCAGGTGGAGTACGGCGGCCCGCTCGGCGAGCTGGCCCGCCCCGCCCCGGACGACCGGACCAGCGAGGCGATCGGCTTCGCGGTCGCGATCGTGGTGCTGCTGATCGGCTTCGGCAGCGTCATCGCGGCCGGTCTCCCGCTGGTCACGGCGCTGATCGGCGCGGTGGTCGGCCTGGGTGTGCTCGGGCTGCTCGCGGCCCTCTCCACGTTCGCGACGGTCGCACCGACACTGGCCACGATGATCGGGCTGGGCGTCGGCATCGACTACGCGTTGTTCCTGCTCACCCGGCACCGGCAGAACCTGATGGACGGCCACGATCCGGTGGCCTCGGCCGGGCAGGCGGTCGCCACCAGCGGGCGGGCCGTCCTGGTCTCCGGCTGCACGGTCGTCATCGCCCTGACCGGGCTCTCGGTCTCCGGGGTCTCCTTCATCGCCAAGCTGGGTGTCGCGGCTGCGGTGACCGTGGTCTCGGCGGTGCTCGGCGCGCTGACCCTGCTGCCCGCCCTGATGGGGCTGATCGGGCGGCGGATGGACCGCTACCACGTGCGGCGGCCGGTCGCCGAGACCGGGGCCGCGCCGGGCGAGGAGATCACCGGGAGCTGGCACCGCTACGCCCGGCGGGTCGAGCGGCGGCCGTGGTGGTTCCTGACCGGGGGCGTGATCGTGATCGCGATCCTGGCGATCCCGTTGTTCTCCATCCAGTTGGGGCACATCGACGACGGCGCCGACCCGACCTCGTTCACCGACCGGCGGGCCTTCGACCTGATGTCGGAGGCCTTCGGCCCGGGCTCCAACGGGCCGCTCACGCTGGTGGTGGACCAGAGCGCGGTGCCGGCCGGGAACCGGTCCGGGGTGCAGAGCGCCGTGCAGCAGGCGCTGGCCGGACTGCCGGGCGCGGCCAGCGTCGGCCCGCTCCAACCCAGCCCGGACGGTGTGATCCTGGTGTCCACCGTGATCCCGGCGGAGGCGCCCCAGGAGCAGAGCACCACCGAGCTGGTCAACCGGCTCGCCGACACGGTGCTCCCGCAGTCCGTGGCCGGCACCGGCGCCGAGACGTACGTGACCGGGACGACCGCCGCGCAGGTGGACTTCCTGGACATCGTGTCGAGCCGGCTGCCGTGGATCATCGCGGTGGTGGTGGGGCTCGCGTTCCTGATCATCCTGATCGTGTTCCGCGGGCTGCTGGTCGCGGTGAAGGCCGCCGTGCTCAACCTGATCTCGATCGCGGCGTCGTACGGGGTCCTGGTGGCCGTCTTCCAGTGGGGGTGGGGCGGTCCGGCGCTCGGCGTCTCGGGCACCGTGCCGATCGAGAGCTACGTGCCGATGATGATGTTCGCGATCGTCTTCGGCCTGAGCATGGACTACGAGATCTTCCTGCTCTCCCGGGTGCACGAGGCCTGGCTGCGGACCGGCGACAGCCGGGCGGGCGTGGCGCACGCGCTGGAGATCACGGCGCGGGTGATCAGCTGTGCGGCGCTGATCATGGTCAGCGTGTTCGCCGCGTTCATCGTCAGCGACAACATCGTGATCAAGATGATGGGCCTGGGCCTGGCGGTGAGCGTCCTGATCGACGCCACGATCGTCCGGCTGCTGCTGGTACCGGCGGTCATGACGCTGCTCGGCCCGGCCGCGTGGTGGACGCCTCGCTTCCTCGACCGGATCCTCCCCCACATCGACACCGAGGGCGAGAGCGAGCGGGTCTGACCGGCGCGACCCGGACAGTTTGGATCGGACCGTGCCGCGCCGGGCCCGCGCTCAGGCCCGGAGCGAGGCGAGGGTGACGACGGTGATGTCGGACGGCGCGCCCACCCGGACCGGCGGGCCCCAGGCACCGGCGCCACGGGTGACGTAGAGCTGGGTGTCGCCGTACCGCTCCAGCCCGGCGACCGTGGGGTTGGCGAGCTCGGCCAGGAAGTTGCCCGGCCAGAGCTGCCCGCCGTGGGTGTGCCCGGAGAGCTGGAGGTCGACGCCGTGCCGGACCGCGTCGTGGATGGTGACCGGCTGGTGCGACAGCAGGACGGAGGTACGGGCCCGGTCGCGGTCGCCGAGCGCCTTGCCGAAGTCCGGACCGTCGCCCTCCTTCTCGCCGGCGATGTCGTTGACCCCCGCCAGGTCGAAGCCGCCCAGCTCCACCCGGGCGTTCTGCAGCGGGTGGACACCCAGCTCGCGGACGAAGTCCACCCAGGGGGCCGCGCCGGAGAAGTACTCGTGGTTGCCGGTGACGAAGTACGCGCCGTCGCGGGCCCGCAGCTGCGCCAAGGGCTCGGCGTCCCGGCCGAGTTCGGCGACGCTGCCGTCCACCAGGTCGCCCACGATCGCGATCAGGTCGGGCTGCGCCCCGTTGATGGTGTCCACGATCCGCTGGGTGTGGGCGCGGCCGAGGATGGGCCCGAGGTGGATGTCGCTGACCACCGCGATCCGGTAGCCGTCCGCCCGGGCGGGCAGCTTGGCCAGCGGCACGGTCACGTGCTTGAGCCCGGGTCCGCGCAGGACCCCGTAGGCGCCGGTGCCGACCACGGCCGCCGCCGCGCCGGAGGCGCCGAGCGCGACCGCCCGGGCCACGAAGAGTCGCCGCTCGGGCGAGGGGGCGAAGGACGTCGACGGCGCGCCGGCCCCGCTCCCCGGAACCTCCGGGACCTCCCGGGCCTCCTGAACCTCCCGGGGCGCTTCCGGAACCGTCCGGTCCGCCGGGTCCGCCGGATCAGCCGGGTCGGCAACCGGTGCCGGTTCGGCCACCCGCCCGGCCTCCGCCCGGCGCGCCGGCAGGCGCAGCAGCAGCGGACGCACGGCCTCGCCGACACCGAGCGCCAGCAGCAGGTACAGCAGCACCGCCAGCCAGAGGTACCCGGGCCAGGCCAGCCACCGCTCCACGGCCATCGGGAGCGCCCGCCCGCCGATCACCGCCCCCAGGGCGAGCAGCGGCAGGACGACGGCGAGCACCGTGCCGGCCCGGCGCCACCGCCCGCCCGGCACGGAGACGTCGCGCACCAGGCGGCGCCAGAGGTACCAGTGCGCGAGGGCCAGGACGGCCAGCAGGAGGAGGATGCCGAACACCACGAGGACGATCATCACGCGGCCAGTATGAACGGCCGCCCGACGGACCCCGCAGGCGGGCCGCCGGCAGTCCCGCCCCACCCCCGGCGACCTGGCACTGTGTCAGATTTGAGCTTTCACCGCCCCCTCTTCACCCCCTCTGACCTGCTGTTTCACGTCCGCTGAGCGAACATTTTCCGGGGCCTTGTTCCGATACTCGGAGGTAGAAGTTAGGTTGCACCGCAATGCGCGGATCCGTCCCCCACCCTCCGGCGTACGAGTCGAGGGTCAGGCCGCGCTGGAAAGGCACAGGGCACCCTCAGATGAGTGCGGAAACCACCACCTCGACCGGATCGCCCCCGGTCGACGCCTCCGCGAACGGCACCACCCCGCAGCAGCAGCCCGGTCACGGTGGCGACGGCCACCTGAAGGCCGGACTCAAGAACCGCCACCTGTCGATGATCGCCATCGGCGGCGTCATCGGCGCCGGCCTCTTCGTCGGCTCGGGCGCGGGCATCGCCGCCACCGGCCCCGGCATCCTGCTCTCCTACGCGCTGGCCGGAGTCCTGGTCGTGCTGGTCATGCGGATGCTCGGCGAGATGGCCGCGGCCGACCCGCAGAGCGGCTCCTTCTCGGCGTACGCGGACCGGGCGCTCGGCCGCTGGGCCGGGTTCTCGATCGGCTGGCTGTACTGGTTCTTCTGGGTCGTGGTGCTGGCCGTCGAGGCCACCGCCGGCGCGAAGATCCTCAACAGCTGGATGCCCGGCGTCCCCCAGTGGGCGTTCGCGCTGATCGTCATGGCCGTCCTCACCGCGACCAACCTCGCCTCGGTCGCCTCCTACGGCGAGTTCGAGTTCTGGTTCGCCGGGATCAAGGTGGTGGCGATCGCCGCCTTCCTGGTCGTCGGCACGCTGGCGGTGTTCGGCCTGCTGCCCGGCACCCGGGCCGTCGGCACCGAGAACCTGGTCGGCCACGGAGGCTTCCTGCCACACGGTGTGGGTGCGGTCTTCACCGGCATGCTCACCGTCGTCTTCGCCTTCATGGGCAGCGAGATCGTCACCCTGGCCGCCGGCGAGTCCGAGGACCCGGAGAAGGCGGTCAGCAAGGCCACCAACAGCGTGATCTGGCGCATCGGCGTGTTCTACCTGGGCTCGATCCTGCTCGTGGTGACCCTGCTGCCGTGGGACTCCGCCTCGGTCAAGGGCAGCCCGTACGTGGCGGTGCTGGAGCACATCGGCATCCCGGGCGCCGGTCGGGTGATGGACGTGATCGTGCTGACCGCCGTGCTCTCCTGCCTGAACTCGGGCATGTACACCGCCTCCCGGATGGCCTTCTCGCTCGGGCAGCGCGGCGACGCGCCGAAGGCCTTCGCCTCGGTGACCAAGCGCGGCGTGCCGCAGGTGGCGATCCTGTCCTCGGTGGTGTTCGGCTTCGTCGCCGTCTTCTTCAACTACACCTCCCCCGACACCGTCTTCTCCTTCCTGCTCAACTCCTCGGGTGCGGTGGCGCTCTTCGTCTGGCTGGTGATCTGCTTCTCCCAGCTGCGGATGCGCCGGATCATCGAGCGCGATATGCCCGAGCGGCTGACCGTCCGGATGTGGCTGTACCCGTACCTCACCTGGACCGCGATCGGCATGATCGGCTTCGTGATGGCGTACATGTTCACCGATTCCGACGGCCGGAAGCAGATGTACCTGTCGCTGGTCGCCGCGGCCATCGTGCTGACGGCGTCGGCCGTGGTGGGCCGCCGGCGGCGGGCCGCGGCGGTGACCTCGGCCTCCTGAGCCGAGCACGCCGCCCGCGAACCACCGGGCCCGGGAGCCGTTGCGGAGGCTCCCGGGTCCGGTGTCGCGTTCCCGCCCGCCGGTCCGCCCGGCCGGACCGCGCCCTCGCCGTCCTCGCTGCCCTCGCCGTCCGCCCCGTCCGGCGGGCCGGCCCCGGGCGGGCTCCCCGGCCGGGCCCCGCGCTCCGTTCCGTTCCGTGACGGGACGGATATGACCCGCTGACGTACCAGCACCTACCCTTCCCCTCATGCGAGATCTTGCAGCGGGGATGGGGTACCTGGCCAAGGGCCAGAAGTGGGTGGGCCGACACGGCCGCTGGTGGGCGTTCGGGATGATCCCGGCGCTGATCACCCTGGTCGGTTACGTCGTGGCGCTGTTCTTCCTCGGCGGCTGGGCCGGCGACATCGCCGACTGGGCCACCCCGTTCGCCGACGACTGGGGCTCGCCCTGGCAGGGCATGCTGCGCACCGCGCTCGCCGCGATCGTCTTCGTCGGCGGCCTGATGCTCTCCGTCCTCACCTTCACCGCAGTCACACTGCTGGTCGGCCAGCCCTTCTACGAGGCGCTCTGCGAGAAGGTCGACGAGACCGAGGGCGGCGCTCCGGCCGCGCCCGACACGCCGCTCTGGCGCGAGCTGGTGATCTCGGCCCGGGACAGCCTCTACGTGCTGGTCCGGGCGGCCGGCTTCGGCGTGGTGCTGTTCGCCTGCGGGTTCATCCCGGTGATCGGGCAGACGGTGGTCCCCGTCCTGGGCTTCCTGGTCTCCGGGTTCTTCCTCGCGGTCGAGCTGACCTCGGTCGGCCTCCAGCGGCGCGGGGTGCCGCAGCGCGAGCGGATCCGGCTGCTGCGCGCCCGGCTCGGACTCGCCTTCGGCTTCGGCGTGCCGCTGGTCCTGGCGTTCCTGGTGCCGCTGGTGACGGTGATCGCCATGCCGGGGGCGGTGGCCGGTGCCACCCTCCTGGCCCGTGACCTGGTGCCGGTCGAGGAGCAGGAGGAGCCGGCGGACGAGGACGGCGAGGAGGACGCCTCCGCCGACGTCCCCGACCTGCCGGGGTACGACGCGCAGGGTCCCGTGCCCGGCAACCCGTACGCGAGCGCTCCGCCGCTGCCGGCCGAGCCGAACCCCTACCGGAGCACCTGACCGGACGGGAAGGCCCGGCGGGCGGTGCCGTCCGGCCCGGCGGGGCGCACCCGCCCGCCCGGGAGACCCTGCGGCGGCCCGGACCGGTGAACGCGGCGTCACCCTGCGTCGACCGCCGCCCGGTCCGGCTGTGAGGCCGCCCACACGGGTTCGCCGGTCTACTGCCGCCGATAGTGGACACCGCCCGGGCGACCGCGTCCGACGGGCCCCGGACCCGCTGTTTCCGGCGGACCGGCGGGGCGGGGCCGCCCACCACCGGGGGGAAGAACGCAGGCGGTGACCGGATCGGAGCCGTTCGTTCGTCGGCGACCCAGTAGGCCCGCCCAGGAATTCACGAAAACGGACAAATCACCACGAAGCGCCCGCCCCCGGTCGGGCGCTTCGGCGTTTCCACCCCGCACATCCACGACCGGGCGTAGTAGCCCGCGGCATTGCCGCCCGTCCCGGGCTCTGCCAAGAATGGTCCGTCGCCAGGCAGCGCGGACCGGTCCCACCGCCGCGCACCCCGCCCGCCCCGCACTCCGCCGGGGCATCAGGCCGTCCGGTACGCCACCGCGGACCCCGCTCACCCGAGCCGGCCCGTACGGCGCCCGGCGCCCGTGCCACCGCCCGAACGGCGCCCGGCACACCCGACGGCCACCGACGGCCCTGACGGCCCCCCGACGGAAAAGGATTGTTCGCTTTGCAGCTCAGCCATGCCCGCCGCAACTCGCTGATCACCGGTGTCGCCACCCTCGTGGTGGCGGGTGCGGCCACCGCCGCCCTCGCCATCCCGCAGACCGGCACCGCCGTCGCGGAGGCCGCCGCCCCGGTGGCCGCCGTATCGGTGGACGGACAGCCGGTCGCCGACCAGGCGCAGGCCGACACCGAGGCCCGGGCCGCAGCGGACGCACAGGCACAGGCACAGGCACAGGCCGAGTCCGACGCCGCTGCTGCCGCCGCACACGCGCAGGCCGAGGCCCAGGCCCAGGCGGACGCCCAGGCGCAGGCCCAGGCGGACGCCAAGGCCAAGGCCGACGCCGAGGCCGCCGCCTCCCGCTCGCAGGAACGCGCCGCGCTGAACAGCAAGCCGGTCCCCTCCGGAAGCCCGCGCGAGATCGCCGCCCGGATCGTCCCGGCCGGCCAGCTCCAGTGCTTCAGCAACATCGTGGCCCGCGAGAGCAGCTGGAACGTCACCGCCACCAACGCGTCCTCCGGCGCCTACGGCCTGGTCCAGGCGCTGCCCGCCTCCAAGATGGCCTCGGCCGGCTCCGACTGGCGCACCAACGCGGCCACCCAGATCAAGTGGGGCCTGGACTACATGAACTCCCGCTACGGCAGCCCGTGCGGCGCCTGGTCCTTCTGGCAGTCGCACCACTGGTACTGAGCCGGCCCGGCAACACCGGCACACCCCGAGCCCGCAGGCGTCCCGCCTGCGGGCTCGGCTGCGTCCTCGGCAGCGTGCTCGGCGCCGTCCACCGGAGCCGGGTGGACGTCACCGCCCTGCCCCCGCAGCTCGCGGACGCGGCCCGCTCCTCGCCGGCCGCCGCCTCCCGGCTCGGTGGTCCGGTCGCCGACCAGGCGCGGACGGCGTTCGTCGAGGCCATGCGGGTCACCCTGCCGACCGGGGCGGGCGTGGTCGCGCCGGCCGCGGTCGCGGTGGCGCTGCTGCCGCGCCGGCAGCGGGCCGGCACGGCATCCTGACCGGTTCCGGCCCCCTTTCGCCCGAAATTCGCTGGCCGCACCCGGTCGGCGCCCGGAAGAGTGACGGTGTGGACCGTGTGACGCTCTCGGACGGTGTCGTCACCCTCACGCCCTTCCGCGTGGAGGACATCGACGCGCATCTGGCCGGGGAGGACGAGCAGCTGGTGCGCTGGCTCAACGGCGCACCGAGCACCAGGGCCGCCACCGAGGCGTACGTACGGCGCTGCACCGCGCAGTGGGCGTCCGGAGGGCCCGCGCGCGCCTTCGGGATCCGCACCGGGCCCGGGCCGACCCTCGCCGGCACGATCGACCTGCGGTTCGCCCTGCCCGACCTCGGTCCGGACCAGGTCAACATCGCCTACGGCCTCTACCCGCAGTGGCGCGGTCGCGGGCTGGCGACCCGCGCCGTCCACCTGGTCTGCGGCTACGCGGCGGGCGAGGGGGCCGCGCAGGGCGTGATCCGGGTCGACCCGGAGAACGGCGCCTCGGCCGCCGTCGCCCGGCGGGCGGGTTTCCGCCGCGCCGGGGAGGCACCGGTGACCGGGAGGGACGGTCACCGGCTGGACTGGTACCTCCGCGACCTGGCGACCGGGCCGGTGCCCGGCCCTGGGGTCGGCCCGGGAGTCGGCCCGGGGCGCGTCCTGACGTGGACGCGCCCGGAGGAGCCGGTGAAGATATGGCGCACGCCCGTACGATTTGACGGGTATTGATCAGAATGATGCGCCGTCAGGGCTTTGCCACCGTTCGCGGACGCTCCTACGCTCCGGCCCCATGCCCTCACCCCTGATCAGCGTCGTGCTCCCCGCCCACGACCAGCAGAAACAGTTGGCGGACTGCCTGGACTCGCTGCTCGCCCAGTCGTTCCGCGACTTCGAGGTCCTCGTCGTCGCGGACCGCTCCCCCGAGTCCGCGACCGTCCTCGCCGACACCTACGCGGCCCGGCACCCGCAGGTCTCCGTGCTCCGCCTCGACGCGGCGGTCGGGGTCGGGACCGCCCGCAACGCCGGCGCGGCCCGCGCCCGGGGCGCGTACCTGCTCTTCCTGGACGCCGACCACCACGTCCCCCCGGACGCCCTCCGGGCCCTCGCCGACCGCCTCGACCGGACCGGCCCGGTCGACCTGCTGCTGTTCGGGCACACCCGGCGGCACGCGGGCCGGGACTGGCCCGGCGGCGCCGAGGCGCAGCTGGCCGCGGCCGGCCCCGACGTCCTCGGCCCGCTGGACCGCCCGGAACTGCTGGGCGCGCCCGCCCTGGCCTGGGACCGGCTGCTGCGCCGCGCGCACTGGCAGGAGCAGGGCCTGGCCTTCCCCGACGGCATGTACGAGGAGATCCCGCTGGTCCACCGGGCGATGCTGACGGCCGCGCGGATCGCCGTGCTCCCGCAGGACTGCGTGCAGCTGCGCCGCCGGGAGACCGTCCACCCGACCGGCTCGCCGGGCAGCAGCCGGTTCGACCTCTTCGACCAGTACGAGCGCTCCTTCGCCCTGCTGGACGAGCTGCTGGAGGAAGGTTCTGACGCGCCCGCGGGGAGCGGCGGTCCCGGGCCGGACGCCGTCCGGGACGCCCTGTTCACCCGGATGATCCGGCACTACCTGTTCGTCTTCGACCTCGCCGGCTGCGTCTCCCGGGCCGAGCGGCCGCAGTTCTTCCACCGGGCGGCCGAGCACCACCGCCGGTTCCAGCCGCCCGGCCACCGGCGGCCCGCCGGCCGGGAGGGCGTCAAGTTCTCGCTGCTGGCCGGCGGGGCCTACCCGGCCTTCGAGGTCGCCAAGCTGTCGCACATCGCCCGCGGCACCCTCACCGGCCGGCGCTAGAGCTCTCCTGGCAACCCGCGTCGAGCGCCCGGCGGGAACTGTCAGACGAGCTCCAGGCCCTCCGGGTCCCGTCCCCGGACGTGCGCGGGCCAGGCGTGCGCGGATCGGACGTGCGCGGGCCAGGCGTGCGCGGATCGGACGTGCGCGGGCCAGGCGTGCGCCCCGGCCGCCGTCGGCGGCCGGGGCGGCGGTCCACCGGAGTGGGCGGTACCGCGCGGCCGGGCCCGGCTGCGATGATCGGCGGGACCGCCGCCCCGCCCCCCCGACCTCCGCCCGGGAGGACCGCCCGTGAGCCGCCCGTCCCCCACCCCCGGTGCCGACCTGGCCCGCGAACTGGCCGCCGTCCTGCGCGGCGAGGTCCGGTTCGGTGCGGCCGAACGGACCGTCTACAGCCACGACGCCTCCAACTACCGCCACCTGCCGCTCGGCGTGGTCAAGCCCGCCGACCTGGACGACGTGCGCACCGCGCTCGCGCTCTGCCGCGCCCACGGGGTGCCGGTGGTGCCGCGCGGGGCCGGGACGAGCGTCGGCGGGCAGGCGATCGGCCCGGGCGCCGTGGTCATCGACTTCCGCCGCCACCTCGGCGCCGTCCACGCCGTGGACCCGGAGCGCCGGACCGCCCGGGTCGAACCGGGCACGGTGCTGGACGACCTCCAGCGGGCCGCCCGCCCGTACGGGCTGCGGTTCGGCCCGGACCCCTCCACCCACAGCCGGTGCACGCTCGGCGGCATGATCGGCAACGACTCCTGCGGCGCGCACTCGGTGACCTGGGGCCGGACGGCCGACAACGTCGAGTCGCTGGACCTGCTGCTCGCCGACGGCACCGAACTCACCGTCGGCGGCGCCCTCGGCACGGCGGAACGCGCCGCCCTCCGTGCCCTGCCCGGCCCGGTCGGCCGGCTCCACACCCGGCTCCAGGAGTTCACCGAACGGAACCTGGCCGCCATCCGCCAGGGCATGCCCGACCTACCGCGCCGCACCTCCGGCTACCCGCTGGACGCCCTCCTGCCCGAGCGCGGCCACCGGCTGGCCCGCGCACTGACCGGCACCGAGGGCACCTGCGCCCTGCTGCTCGGTGCCACCGTCCGGCTGGTCGAGGAACCGACCGCCCGCGTGCTGGTGGTCGCCGGGTACCCGGACGAGACCGCCGCCGCCGACGCCGTCCCCGCCCTGCTGCCGCTGCGCCCGCTCACCGTCGAGGGCATGGCCGCCGACCTGGTCGCCGCACTGCTGGCCGCCGGCCCGCGCCCGCCCGCCCTCGACCGGCTGCCGGACGGCGCCTGCTGGCTCTTCCTGGAGGCCGGCGGCACGACGCCCGCCGAGGCCCTGGACGCCGCGCGCGGGCTCGCCGACGCGGTGCGGCGCGAACGGACCGCGACCGTCTCCGTGGTCACCGACCCGGCCGAGCGGAAGCAGCTCTGGGGGGTGCGCGAGGCCGGCGCCGGGATCGTCACCCGGCTCCCGCGCGAAGCGGCCGACGGTGCCGGCGGCGGGCAGGGCGGGGGGAGCGAGGCCTGGCCCGGCTGGGAGGACTCGGCCGTCCCGCCGGAGCGGCTCGGCGACTACCTGCGCGACCTGCGCGCGCTGCTGCGCCGGCACGGCCTGCGCGGCATCCCGTACGGGCACTTCGGCGAGGGCTGCGTCCATCTGCGGATCGACTTCCCGCTCACCGAGCCGCGGCGGTTGCCGGTCTTCCGGGAGTTCATGGAGCAGGCGGCCGACCTGGTGGTCTCGTACGGCGGTTCGCTCTCCGGCGAGCACGGCGACGGACAGGCCCGCGCCGAACTGCTGCCCCGCATGTACCCGCCCGGGATCATCGCCCTGTTCGGCGAGTTCAAGCGGATCTGGGACCCCGAGAACCTGCTCAACCCGGGCGCCCTGGTCGACCCGCGCCCGCTCGACGCCGACCTGCGGTTCGACGGTCCGCTGCGCACCCTGCCGCTCGCCCTCCCGTTCGAGCAGGACGGCGGCAGCCTGGCCAAGGCGGTGCACCGGTGCGTCGGCGTCGCCAAGTGCGTGGACCCGACCACCGGGGTGATGTGCCCGAGCTACATGGCCACCGGCGAGGAACGGCACTCGACCCGCGGCCGGGCCCGGCTGCTCGCCGAGATGCTGCGCGGCGAAGCCGTCCCGGACGGCTGGCGGTCGGCGGAGGTGCGCGAGGCGCTGGACCTCTGCCTGGGCTGCAAGGGCTGTGCGAGCGACTGCCCGGTCCACGTCGACATGGCGACCTACCGGACCGAGTTCCTGTACCAGCACTACCGGCACCGGCTGCGGCCCGCCTCGCACTACGCGATGGGGCGGCTGCCGCTCTGGCTGCGGGCCGCCGCGCTGGCCCCCGGCCTGGCCAACCTGGTCGCGCGCTCGCCCGCCGCCGGCCCGTTGAAGCGGCTCGGCGGCGTGGACCGGCGTCGGGTGCTGCCCGTCCTGCCCCCGGAGACCTTCACCCGCTGGTACCGGCGGCACCGGGCCGAGCACCCCGCCCCGCCGGGCTCGCGGCCGGTGCTGCTCTGGCCGGACACCTTCTCCAACCACCTCCAGCCCGACGTGCTGCGCGCCGCCGTCGAGGTGCTGGAGCACCTGGGCTTCGACGCGCGGTTGCCGGCCGGCCCGGTCTGCTGCGGCCTGACCCGGTACTCCACCGGCCAACTCCCCGGCGCCCGGCGGGTGATGCGGCGCAGCCTGGCCGCACTCGCCGCCACCGGCCTGCCCGCCGACACCCCGGTGATCGGGATGGATCCGAGCTGCACCGCGACGCTGCGCGAGGACCTGCCCCGCCTGCTCGGCGCCGACGGCCGCCCGGTGGCCGAACGGACCCGCACCTTCGCCGAGTTCGTCGACGAGTTCGCCCCGGACGCACCTCTGCCGCAGCTGCCGGTGGAGGCCGTCACCCAGACCCACTGCCACCAGCACGCGGTGCTCGGCACCGCCGCGGACCGCCGGATCGAGGCGCGGATGGGCGTCGACAACCGGGTGCTGGACTCCGGCTGCTGCGGGCTGGCGGGCAACTTCGGCTTCGAGCGCGGCCACTACGAGGTGTCGGTGGCGATCGCCGAACGGGTGCTGCTGCCGGAGGTACGGGCGGCCTCGCCGGAGACGGTGGTGCTGGCCGACGGCTTCAGCTGCCGCACCCAGATCGCCCAACTCGCCCAGGGGCGGCAGGCCGTGCACCTGGCGGAGCTGATGCAGCGGGCCCTGCGCGCACAGGGCTGACCCCGGCCGGAGCGGCCGTCCCACGGCGCGCCGCGCCGGGGACGGCCGCCGCACCACGGCCCGGCACCGCGGCTACCGGAAGGTGCGCGGCGTCAGGTAGTCCGGCACCACCACCCGGCTGCGCGGCGAGGTCTGCCGGACCTGGGCGACGAACGCGCCCAGGTCCGCGTCCGGCCGGACGGGGTTGACCAGCTCGGTCTCGAACCTGTCCCAGTGCACCGGCACCACCGTGCGCGGCCGTCCCAGCGCCTCCAGCAGCCGGGGCACGTACCGGTGGGTCGAGGCACTGCTCGGCACCGCCACCATCGCGATGTCCGGCCGCAAGCCGGCGAGCTCCCGCTCGGCGAAGTCACTGGCCCCCGTCAGGAAGGCCGACGGCCCACCGGCGAAGGAGAGTTGGAAGGCCAACGTGTCGCCCTCCGGCAGATCGCCGACGGTCGCGGGCGGCTGCGCCGGCGCCGAGTGCAGGGTGCCCGGAGCGAAGTACTGCCGGCGGCCGTTGCGGCTGTGCCGGGCGGAGACCGCCTCCACGACCAGGCCGTCGCCGAAGTCCAGGACCTCGCCGCCCCGGACCACCACCAGCTGCCCGGCCGGCACACCCCAGGCGCGCAGCAGGTGGTAGGTGGTCTCGGTGCCGACCACCGTCGCCCCCGTGGTGAGGGCGATGTGCGGGACGTCGTTGATGTGGTCCCAGTGGCTGTGGCTGACCAGCACCAGCTCCGGGCGCCCGGCGTGCTCGTCGACCAGCCGGGTGTTCACCGTCAGCGCGGTCGCCTCGCTGAACGTCCCGTCGTACAGACCGGTGTGGAAGCGCGTCAGGTACGGGTCGAAGAGGACGGTGCGGCGGCCGTGGTCGATCCGCCAGCCGGCCGTGCCGAGCCACCGGTACACGGTGTCGGTGGCTGTGGCGGAGGGGGACGCCGCGGACTCCGGGACGGGCCGGTCGTCGGCGACGGTCGTGGCTGGTGTGTTCGTGGCTGTGGTGGTCGCGGCTGCGGCGGGACCGGTGGTGGCCGCCGTGACCAGGCCGGCGCCGGCCACGGCGGCCGAGCCCAGGAACGCGCGCCGGGCGAGTCCGGAGTGCTGCATGCGGGAGGGTCCTCTCCACGGGTACCGCACGGCCCTCGGGCCACGGGTACGGACGGTGAAACCGGGCGGCACCCGTACGCCGAGTGCCACCCGATCGATCACCACGCCCCGGGCAGGGGGTTCCGGACCGCCCGTCGCGGAGATTTCCCGAAAACGCTCCTCCTCAGGCGCTCTGCGGCGTCTCCAGTACCTCCTTCGAGCGCGCCGGTTCCTCGGCGCAGACCGCCGCCACGAACTCGGCCAGCCGCGCCTGCGGCAGGCTGCGCGCGATGTCCGCCTCGCTGATCATGCCGACCAGCTCGTGCTCCGGGTGGTTGATCACCGGCAGCCGGCGGACCCGGTACTGCTCCATCACCCGCAGCACCTGTTCGGCGTCCTCGTCCGCCTCCACGGTCAGGGGCCGCCCCTGGGCCAGCTCGCCCGCCGTCACCGCCGCCGGGTCGAGCCCCTCGGCGACGCACTTGAGCACGATGTCCCGGTCGGTCACGATGCCCAGCAGCTTCTGCCGCTCCCCGCAGATGGGCAACGCCCCGACGCCGCGCTCCTTCATGATCCGGGCCGCCGTGGCGAGCGTCTCGTGCTCGCGCACGCACTCGGCCCCCTGGTGCATGATGTCGCCCGCGCTGGTCATGATCGGCCTCCTGACGTGCCTGGCACTCCCACCACTCCATCGTGGTCCGGCCCCGGTGCCCCCGCCACCGGGCCCCTCACCGGGACCGCCCCGGTCCTCGCCACGCCTCCCCGGCCGCGCCGTCCCGGATCGCCGGCGGATCCGGCAGTGGGTCCGGCACCGGGTCCGGCGGCGGTTCCAGCGGCGTGCGCTCCAGGAGTTCGTCCAGCGGCGGCAGTTCGAGCTGCTCCGCGCCGTCGACCTGCGCCGTCGGAGCCGCACCGCCCTCCGGCCGTTCCCGCTCCGGCTCCCCGCCCCGGGCCGCGTGCCGGGTCTCGGTCGCACTGTCCAGGAACCGCAGCAGCTCCACCGGGAACGGCAGGACCAGCGTCGAGTTCTTCTCCGCCGCCACCTCCACCACCGTCTGCAACAGCCGCAGTTGCAGCGCCGCCGGGGTCGCGCTCATCACCGCCGCGGCCTCCGAGAGCCGCGCCGACGCCTGGAACTCGCCGTCCGCCGTGATGATCCTCGCCCGCCGCTCCCGCTCGGCCTCCGCCTGCCGGGACATCGAGCGCTTCATCGACTCGGGCAGGGCGACGTCCTTGATCTCCACCCGGTCGATCTCGATCCCCCAGCCGAGCGCCGGGCTGTCGATCATCAACTCCAGTCCCTGGTTGATCGGTTCGCGGTTGGCCAGCAGATCGTCCAGCTCGCTCTTGCCGATGATCGACCGGAGCGAGGTCTGTGCCACCTGGGAGATCGCGAAGTTGTAGTCCTGCACGTTCACGATCGCCTTCGCCGGATCCTCCACCCGGAAGTAGACGACCGCGTCCACCCGGACGGTGACGTTGTCCCGCGTGATGCCCTCCTGCGCCGGGATCGGCAGGGTCACGATCTGCACGTTCACCTTCCGCAGCCGGTCCGCCACCGGCATCAGGACCACCAGACCCGGCTCCCGCACCTCCGCGCGCACCCGGCCGAAGCGGAACACCACACCCCGCTGGTACTGCTGCACGACCCGGACGCTCAGGCCCGCCCAGAGCCCCAGCAGGAGGACGACCGCCAACACCGCATCGAGAACCAGCATCGCGGCCTCCTCGCGCGCACCTGCGCTCTCCGGCGGTCGCCGACCCCGGCCGGGCCGGGACACACCGCCGGAGCGGCTCGTCTCCACGCTACGCCTGCCGGACGCCCGCCGGAACGCGCCTACGATCGTTCCCATGCCCCAGTCCCCCGGCAGCGTCCCCGGCCCCGCCACCGGCAACGACCCGGCCACCGACCCGGACCACCCGCGCCATCCCGCCGAGGCCGCCGCCCGCGCCGACGGGCTCACCGCCCTCGACCGCGTCGTCACCGGCTGCCGCGCCTGCCCCCGCCTGGTCGAGTGGCGCGAGGAGACCGCCCGCACCAAGCGCCGCGCCTACCTCGACTGGGACTACTGGGCCCGTCCGATCCCCGGCTTCGGCCCGCCCGACGCCCCGCTCCTGCTGGTCGGTCTCGCGCCCGCCGCGCACGGCGCCAACCGCACCGGCCGCATCTTCACCGGCGACCCCTCCGGCGACCTGCTGTACGCCGCCCTCCACCGCCTCGGTCTGGCCGACCGCGCCGAGTCCGTCCGCCACGGCGACGGCCTGCGGCTGAACGGCGTCCGGATCACCGACCCGGTCCGCTGCGCCCCGCCCGACAACAAGCCCACCACCGCCGAACGCGACACCTGCCGCCCCTGGATCACCCGCGAGCTGGAGCTGCTCCGGCCCACCGTGCGCACCGTCGTCGCCCTCGGCGGCTTCGCCTGGCAGGCGCTGCTGCCCGCGCTCACCGCCGCCGGCTGGAGCGTCCCGCGCCCCCGGCCGGTCTTCGGCCACGGCGCCCACGTGACCCTGGCGGCCCGGGACGGCGGAGCTCCGCTGGAGCTGTACGGGTGCTACCACGTCAGCCCGCGCAACACGAACACCGGCCGGCTGACCGTGCCCATGCTCCGCGACCTGCTCCGCACCGCCGCCCGCACGGCCGGGCTCGCCCCCGCCGAGGAGTGACCCCGCGCCGCACCCCCACTCCCGGCGCCGTGCGCTCGTCCGCCCACCGACCCGTGAGCCCGTGAGCCCGTCCGCCCGTCAGCCGAAGCGGGCCAGCTTCGGCCGCGCCGCCCGCGCCCACACCTCCGGCAGCGCCCGCCGCGCGCGCTCCGCCGCCGCCAGCTGCTGCCCGTACAGCACGCCGTAGGCGAACGGCTCGCCCGCCTCGCCGGCCCTGCTCCGCAGCGCGGTCGCCGCCACCACCGCGTCCTGGTGCTCCCCCAGCACCTCCTGGACGGCCTTCATCCGCTCGACGTACCGCTCCGCCGGCCTCCCGACCAGCGGGACCGCCGTCTCACCCGCGTACCGGGCCCGCTTCGCCGCCTTCCGCGCCTCGTGCAACGCCCGGGCCCGGGACTCCGCCGTGTCCGGGCCGCCGCCGGCCAGCGCCGACCGCACCCGCTCCGCCGTCCGGCGCTGCTCCCGCGCGGCCACCCGGGCCAGCTCCGGTCCGGCCGCCCGGTCCGCCCGCGGGCGCAGCGGCGGATCGGCGAGCAGCTCCGCCAGCCCGCGCGCCAGGGCCTTCCGACGCGGGCTGTCCAGGGCGGCGACGACCTCCGGCCGGACCCGCCGGTACTCGGCCTGCCCCCACCGCTCCAGCTCCGCCGCGACGCGCTCCGGCCCGCACTCGGGCGGCAGCGTGCGGGCCCGTTCGGCCAACCGCAGGCCCAGCACCTCGCGGTCCCGGGCCTGCCCCAGGGCCGCCGCCAGCCACCGCAACTCGGCCACCAGCTCGTCGGTGGCGCCCGGCGCCAGCAGCCGCCGGTACGTCCGGAACGCACTGCGGAGCCGTCGGCAGGCGACCCGCATCCGGTGGACCGCGTCCGGCTCGTCCGCCCGCACCGCCTCGTCCAACCCGGCCAGTACCGCGGCCTGCGCCCCGATCCGCCCGAGCACGACGTCTCCCGCGGTGGCATCGGCCATCCGCCTCACCCCCTCCTGGGGCGTGTCTGACGGCTCCCGTCGGGCGGGTCGACGCCCGGTCCCGCCGTCGGGGCCCCGAACGCCTTCCAGGCTAGCCCGCCCTCCCGTCCCCGGCAGGACACGTTCGCGCCACCTTCGGACGGCAGGAGGCCGCGCACCGGACCGGAGACGGGCACCGGACCGAGCCGCCGCCCGCTACGGGCGGAGCTGGATCGCCAGCGACGCCGTGTAGCCGACCAGGGCGGCGAAGAAGCAGACCGCGGTGGTGTACCGGACGGTGAAGGGGAGACCGGCCAGCGCCGGGAAGAGGAGCACGGCGATGCCCGCGGCCGCGTCCGCGACGTAGAGGCCCCGCGGCGGCAGCACGCCGGTGCTGTGGGCCGCCCAGCCGGTGGCGACCAGGAAGCCGGTGATCAGGAGGAAACCGGACAGCAGGCCGGAGCCGATGCTGTAGAGGACGGGATGGGGCTCGGGCGGGTCCTCGCCCTCGGGGACGGCCGGACGCAGCCGGTGGGCGACGGCCAGCGCGGTGACGGCGAGGGTCACGGCCGCGGCGGCGCTGAGCATCGGGACGGGGTTCATCGGCGGCTCCGGGAGACGGTGACGTGATGGCCGAGGGCTGCGGCGAGCGCGGCCGGGAGGAGCACGGTGAGCACCAGGACGGCGGTCCACACGACCGGGTCCAGACCCGGCGCCGGGGCGTCGGGCGGCGGTGGCGCTGCGGCGACCGCGGCGGTCACCGCCGGGCCGGGCGCGGGGGGCGGGGCGGACGGCGGGGCGGGCGGCGGCGGAAGCACCGGCCGGGCGGGTGCCGCCGCCGGGGCGGCCGGCGGCCGGTCCGGGCGGGGTGGACCTGTCGGCGCGGGCGAGGGCACGGGCGCCGCACTCCGGACCGGGGAGGGTGACGGCGGGGCCGCGACCGTGACCGGAGCGGCCGGCACCGCCGCCGCCGCCGGCACCGTGACCGGCGTCGGCACCGTGACCGGCGTCGGCACAGCGGTCGGCGGCGGCACCGACGTCGGGGTCCACGTCGGCGCAGCGGTCTGACCGGGCGCAGCGGTCTGAGTCGGCGCAGCGGTCCACGTCGGCGTGGCGGTGGGCGACGGCACTGCGGTCGGCGACGGCGAAGGAGCGGGCGGCGACGGCGAAGGGCAGTGCGTCGCGGGGAAGGTCGGGTGCGCCGGCCACGACGGATGCGGCCACGACGGCCACCGGGGTGGCACCGGCGGCACCGGCAGCGGGGGCCCCGCGGGAACCGGTGGCCCCACGGGAACCGCGGCCTCCGGGCCGCTGGCATAGTCCATCGCCCGATTGTCGGACCGCCCCGGCTCCCACGTCAGCCCCTGACGGCCCGTCACCCACCCGTACGGCCGCCAAACCCATCCCCCCGGTGAACTCGCGGCCCCCGCACCGCGAACGAACGACCGATGCGGGACAATCTGTGCGCCGATTCCCGCCCCGCCCCCGACGCACCCTCGTGCCCGGTGTAAGCGTCGTGGCATACTCCGGGACGTGACGACTTCCACCGGTGCGACGAGGGCCCTGCGGGCCGCGGTGTTCACCGCGCTCGCCGTGCCGTTGTCCGCACTGGGCCAGGTGGTCATCACCGGTCGTCCACTGCCGATCGTCCTGGTGGCCGCCGCGACGGTCGTCGTCTTCGTGCTGGCGGCGGCCCTGGCCGGCGGCGAACGGCGGTTGCTGCACATCGCGGCCGTGATGGTTCCGGTCGAGCTGTTGCTCAACACCACCTTCAACCTGGGCCAGGCCGGCTGCGGCCCGGCCCTCGCCCCCGACCACCTCCCCGCCCGCGGCATGAACCTCCTGGTCTGTGGCGGCGGTTCGGTGGACGGCTCGCTGTTCTCCGGGCCGTTGGGGCACTCCGGGCCGCTGGCGCCCGCCGCCACCCAGCTGCTGCTCCTGCTGGTGCACCTGCTGGTCGCGCTGGCCGCCTCCGCCTGGCTGCGGCTGGGCGACGCCGCCCTGTCGGGTCTCGCCCGCGCCCTGCGCGTGCTGCGCCAGTCGCTCGCGGCCCCGCTGCGGGCGCTGTTCCTGCTGCTGGCCCCGGTGCCGGCCCGGCCGGTGCTGCGGGTTCCGCTGCCGGTCCCGGACCGCCGCCGACCGCGCCGCGAGGACGTGGTGCTGAGCCCGGCACCGCGCCGCGGGCCGCCGGTCCTCGCGCCTGCCTGCTGACGGCCCCGAGCCCGAAGTCCCGATCCCCCGGCTCCCCTAGCCCCGCGTTCCGAGCCCGCCGGCTCCGACCCCGCAGGGCCCGGTCCCGGCCGCCCCGACGCCCCACGGCGCGGGCTCCGATGGCCCCCGGGCGAGCTCCGCACAGGCAGCGCGCGACTCCGCCGTTCCACCGACCCCGCCCCTCCCGGCCCGCCGGCGCCCCGCGCCCGCGCCGCGCCGAGGCGGCCCCTTCCGCACCTCCCGGTGCGTCCCACAACGGAGTTGACCCGTCATGGCACAGTCCGACCAGAAGCCCGGCACCAAGCAGCCGTCCCGCAAGCAGTCCCAGAAGATCAGCGCCCGCGAGCGCATCCAGGAGGCCCAGCGCCAGGAGAAGCAGTCCGCCCAGCGCCGTCAGCGGATCGTCGTCGGGGTGTCGATCGTCGTCGTGCTCGCCCTGGCCGGGGGCACCGCGCTCGCGATCAGCGCGGCCGGCGACGACAAGTCCTCCGCGGACACGGCCGCCGCGGAACCCACCGCGCTGGTCGTCCCGGCCAACACCTCCGGCCCGGACGGAACGGTGATCACCTACGGCAAGGCGGACGCCGCGCACACCCTCCAGGTGTTCGAGGACTTCCGCTGCCCGGTCTGCAAGGGCTTCGAGGCCGCCAACGGCGAGGCCGTCAAGAAGCTGGCGGACGACGGCACCGTCAAGGTCGAGTACCACCTGGCCGCGTTCCTCGACAAGAACCTCGGCGGCAAGGGCTCGCGCACCGCGCTGGCCGCCATCGGCGCCGCGGCGAACGAGGGCGTCGACAAGTTCAAGGCCTACCACGACGTGCTGTACGCCAACCAGCCGGAGGAGCGCGACGACGCCTTCGGCGACGTCAACCACCTGCTCGAACTCGCCGACAAGGTACCGGGTCTGAAGACGGACGCGTTCGTCAAGGCGGTCACCGACCGGACGTACGCGCCGTGGGCGAAGAAGGTCGCGGACGCCTTCAACGACAGCGGGGTGACGGGCACGCCGACGGTGAAGGTGGACGGCAAGCCTCTCACGCTGTTCAGCGGGAACCGCGCGGTGACGCCGGAGCAGTTCACCGCCCAGGTGAAGCAGGCCGCGGGTTTGTCGTGAGCACCACCGGCCCGGCCGACTCGCGGCCGGGCCGGCCCCTTCCCACCCCCGGAGTGCTCTGCCATGACCGCCCCGACCGCCGTGCCCCGCTCCTCCCGCCCCGCCCCCGCCGACCCCGCCGACCCCGCTCCTCCGGGCCCGGCCCCGATCGGCGCGGGCCGCGCGTTCTCACTGCTCGTCCTCCTCGGCGGACTGATCGGGCTGGCCGCCTCGGCCGTCCTGACCTTCGACAAGCTCCGCATCCTGGAGGACCCCTCCTACATCCCCAGCTGCAACATCAACCCGGTGATCAGCTGCGGGTCGGTGATGCGCACCGAGCAGGCCGAGGTCTTCGGCTTCCCGAACCCGCTGCTCGGGCTGGCCGCGTTCGGCGCCCTGGCGGCGATCGGCGCCGGGCTGCTCGCCGGGGCGGCGTACCGGCGCTGGTTCTGGCTCGGGCTGCAGGCCGGCACGCTGTTCGGACTGGGCTTCGTGCACTGGCTGATCGACCAGGCGCTGTACGACATCGGCGCGCTCTGCCCGTACTGCATGGTGGTCTGGGCGGCGGTGGTGGCGCTGTTCTGGTACACGACGCTGCACAACCTGCGCTCCGGGGTGATACCGGTCGGACCGAGGTTCCGGGTGGTCGTGCGGGAGGCCGCCCGCTACCACTGGGCGGTACCGGTGCTCTGGGCCGCGGTGATCGGCCTGCTGATCCTCAACCGCTTCTGGTACTACTGGTCGACCCTCCTCTGACGGGGACCTCCGCGAGCTGACGCGACGTCAACTCCTTCGCCGGGGCGGCAGGGTCCCCGCCCCGGCGGAGCGGTTCGACCGGCCTCCCGCGCACCGCTGCTCCGCCCGGGTCGCACCCGGTCCGGCCATCACCTGCACGGGCGAACATCCCGCGCGGCCCGCCGGACCGGCCCGGACGATGGAGAGCGACCCCTCGCCCGAGTCGTCGTTCTCCCGAGGCGGGGTCGTTCGGCCGTCGGCCGGGCGCCGATCCCCGACGCTCCGGTGGCCCCGGCCGTCCCAAGCCTCCCGAGGAGAGAAGACCATGGCCAGTCAGGGACCCACCTTCGCCATCAGCACCGCGGACCTCACCCTCGACGACGAGGGGCGGGTGCACATCCAGAACCCGGAGCTCGCCGAGTCGGTCGTGGCCGCCATGGCCTCGTCGCCGAACGCGTCGGCCCGCGCGACCACCAACAACTGTCACGGCGGCAACTGCGCCAAGGGCTGCGGCAAGTCGGTGGAGAGGTGACCGGCTCCACCGGCGAACCCTCGCCCTTCGACCGGGAGTTCGCCGAATCCGTGCGCAGCGACCGGCTCCAGCTGATCCTGCTGCCCACCGAGCAGTGCAACTTCCGCTGCACGTACTGCTACGAGGACTTCGCGATCGGCCGGATGGCCCCCGAGGTGGTCGCCGGGGTGAAGAACCTCATCGACCGGCGCGCCGCCGGACTGCGGCACCTCCAGGTGTCGTGGTTCGGCGGGGAGCCGATGCTGGCCCGCCCGGTCATCGAGGAGGTGACCGCGCACGCCCGGGCGGCGCAGCGGCGCCACCCCGGCCTCGGCTACGAGAGCGACATGACCACCAACGGCTACCTGGTCGACGGCCGGACGGCCGAACACCTGGCGGGCCTCGGCGTCCGGGCCTACCAGGTGTCGCTGGACGGCCCCGCCGCGTTCCACGACCTGACCCGGGTGCGGGCCGACGGCCGGGGGACGTTCGAGCAGGTCTGGCGCAACCTGGAGGAGGTCCGGGCCGGCTCCGCCGACGTACGGATGCTGCTGCGGGTCCACCTCACCCCGGAGAACCTGCCGGTGATGCCGGAGTTCCTCGCCCGGATCCGGGACACCTTCCTCGACGACCCGCGGTTCTCCGTCTTCCTGAAGCGCGTGGTCCGTCTGGGCGGCCCCAACGACGACACCATGGACGTGCTCGACTCCGACGACGGGAAGATCGCCGGGCTGCGGGCGCTGCTGACCGAGGGTGGCGGCGAGGAGCGGCTGTTCGCGCCGGAGGAGGTCTGCTACGCCGCGCGCGCCAACTCGCTGCTGGTGCGCGCGGACGGCCGGCTGGGCAAGTGCACGGTGGCACTGTCCGACCCGGCCAACGACATCGGCCGGCTGCGGCCGGACGGCTCGGTGGAGATCGACAATCCGCGGCTGCGCCCGTGGCTCCAGGGCTGGGCCGCGCGCGACCCGGAGCTCAACGCCTGCCCGTACGCGGCGTTCACGCGCCAGTCGGAGCCGGAGCCGAAGCCGCTGCTCCAGATCTCGAAGCGCCCGTTGGCGGCGGCGTCCGTCTGACCGCGCCGGCCCGGGGCCCGGCCGCACACGCGCGGCCGGGCCCCGGGCGTCAGCCGAAGACGGCCCGCCGGAAGGCGTTGCGCAGATCGGTGAGCGGCTGGAACTCCCGGTCGTAGTGGACCTTGTTGGTGAGCAGCAGCGCCCAGCGGCCGAGCCGTCGGGAGATCCAGATCCCGGTGCCGGTGAAGCCGTAGTGGACGAAGGTGCCCTCCGCCGGATCGGTGCCGGCGGCGCAGAGCCAGGAGAGGCCCCTCGCGGGCTCCAGGCCGCCGGTCTGCTCGCGCAGCGACTCGGTGATCCACTCCTCGCCCCAGGGCAGGCCGGGCGGCGGGTCGAGCAGCGCGGTGAGGAAGCGTTCCAGGTCACGGGCGGTGGAGAAGGCGCCGGCGTTGCCGGAGACGCCCCCGAGCAGCCGGGCCGAGGGGTCGTGCACGACCCCGCAGAGCTCGGTGCCGGCCAGCTCCTCGTACTCGGTGGGCGCGGTGCGGGCGGCGAGTTCCGGGCCGAGCGGGCCGTAGCGGGTGTCGGACATCCCGAGCGGGCGCCAGACCTGGCGGGCGGCGAGCTCGTCGAGCGGCGATCCGGCCAGCGAGCCGACCAGGTGGCCGAGGAGGACGGCGGCCCGGTCGGTGTACTCGACGGCCGTCCCGGGCGCGCGGTACAGCGGGGCGTCGAGCACGCCGGCCAGGATCACCGCCGGGTCCCGCCCGTAGAGCTCGACGAACCGGGTGCGCAGGGGCATCCCGGCGGTGTGGGTGAGCAGCTGACGGACGGTCACCTCACCGGCGGTCCGGCCGGCGACCTCCGGCCAGAAGTGACCGAGGGGCCGGTCGAGCGGGAGCCGCCCGGACTGCCGGAGCACCCCGGCGCACGGCCAGAGCGCGACGATCTTGGTGATGCTGGCCACGTCGAAGAGCGTGTCGTGGTCCATCTCCCGCGCGCCGTAGGGGCCCTGGCCCAGCACCCCGGACCGCCCCCGGCCGCGGACGCCGCCAGCGTCACCGACCGACCAGACGCCACCGGTCCCGACGCCGGCCAGCCCGGCCGTCACCAGCCGGTCCACCACACCTGCGGGTGCCGCGAGTTCGGGCAGTGCTTCCGGTCCGCTCATCAACTGCCGCCCCCGTCTGCCGACTCCCCCGGGGGGAGCCTACCCGCGCGGGCACCGGTCAGACCGCTGCCGCACCGAACTCCTTGCCCATGCAGACCGACTGCGGGTGCTCGCGGTAGATGCCGAACTTCTGGATCGCCGCGTACCCCTCGGAGGCGTACAGGGCGATGGCCTCGGGCTGCTCGGTCCCGGTCTCCAGGACGAACCTGGTCCGCCCGGCCTCGGCCGCGGTCAGCTCCAGCCGGCGCAGCACCGTGCGGGCCAGGCCGCGGCCGCGCGCCCCGGGGCGGACGAACATCCGCTTCAGCTCGGCGTCGCCCGCCCGCAGCCCGTGCGGACCGGCCTCCTTGGCGCGCCAGCCACCGCAGGCGACCGGCTCGCCGTCGAGGTAGGCGATCAGGAAGAGGCCGTCCGGCGCCTCGAAGTGGTCGGGGTGCAGCTCGGTGAGGTCGCCCTCGCCGTAGCGGCGGACGTACTCCTCCTGCACCTCCGCCGAGAGGCGCTGGGCGTCGGGGTGGCCGTAGCCGGTGACGCGGATCTCGATGCTGTCGTCCTTGGCGTCCCGCAGGGCGCTGCTGCCGGTGGTGCTCTCCATGGTCGACAAGCCTACGGCCCCGGCTCAGCGACCCTCGAACCGGGCGACCAGCTCCTCCTTTCCGAACATCCGGGCGGTGTCGACGGCCGAGGGGGTGCCGGCGGAGGGGTCGGCGCCGCCGCCGAGCAGCACGGCGAGGACGTCGTCGGCCCCCTTGAAGACGGCGCCGGCGAGCGGGGTCTGGCCCCGGTCGTTGGCCCGGTTCGGGTCGGCGCCGCGCTCCAGCAGGGCGGTGACGGCGGCGGCGTGGCCGTGGTAGGCGGCGAGCATCAGCAGCGTGTCACCGCGGTCGTTGGTGAGGTCCGCCGGGGCTCCGGCGTCGACGTAGGCCGCGAGGGTCGCGGTGTCGCCGGCCCGGGCCGCGTCGAACAGCTTGCCGGCCAGCGCGATCACGTCGGCGTCGGGGGTGTCGGTCATCTCTGGGGCCTCTTTCGGGGTCTCGTCTCGTCCTGCGGTTCGGTGGTCGCGCCCGTCGCACCGTAGCGGCCGGACCCGTACGCGATCCAGCACGCTTCCGGATCCCGGATTCCGCCGCTCCCGCGCGTACCGCACGCGGGCCGGAAGGTTGCGCGCCCGTTCGAGCGAACTTCCGGGGACCCCCGGAAACTTCCCGACCCGCGGACGGGAATGTGTCGGCGCCCGGAACGGCGCGGCCCGCGGCTCCCCGGAGCCCGGTCCGCCTACCGCCACCCGGGTCACGAACCGGAACCATCAGGGAAAACCACCCGTTTGCACCGTTCCATCATCTATTACTTTTTGTCACGATTAAGGCACTTTCGGTAACACTGCCCCTGTCCCCCCTCCCCGAGGAGCAGAACGTGATCCTCTCGATTTCCGGCATCGTCCTGTTCGGCACCATCGCCTTTCTCTTCTTCCGCAGGGACGGACTAAAGGTCTCCCACGCCATCGTCTGCGCCCTTCTCGGCTTCTACATCGCCGGCTCCTCGATCGCACCGAGCATCACCGCAGGCGGCGCCAGCCTCGCCAGCCTGCTCGGCGGCCTCAAGTTCTAGCGCTTGTCCGACCCCGCCACTCCCCCGTACGGGCCCGGGCGCGGATCCCACCGCCCCCGGGCCCCGTCGTTGGATCAAGCCCAGTTCCGCCCGACCGTCCCATTCGCCCGGGGAGCCCGGAATGCCGCTCAACCGCCTACCGCTCAGCAAGGGCCGCGACCTCGTCCGCACGGCCGGCGACCACGCCTCCGACATGTTCGCGCCGCTCACCGTCATCGGCCGTGGCATGCGCCACCACGTCGCCTGGGCCAAGGCCCGCTGGCAGGCCACCCCCAAGGAACGCCGCGGGCCCACCGCGTTCCTGGTCGCCGCCATGCTGCTCGGGATCTACCTGCTGCCGCACGGCCTGCTGTTCGCCCTGGTGGCCCTGATGGCCAGCGCCGCCTGGGCCGGCCGGGGCCCCCGGACACCCCCCGGCCCGCCCGAGCCGGACGTCGCCGACGTCAAGCTCGGCGCGCTCTACGCCGCCCTCACCCCGTACCTGTCGGGGCCGGACGACCTCAACCCGCTCTACCGTCACGAGGGCGGCTACCAGGACGCCTTCGGCGGCTGGGAGTTCGACGGCGAGGGCCGGCTCTCCCGGCTGGAACTGGTCTACCCCGCCTACTTCACCGACACCGAACCGGCCGCCCGGGCCCGGGTCGAGCAGGTCGTCCAGGGCAAGGCCGGCCGCGCCCGGGAGTACCGCTTCGACTGGGACGAGGAGTCCAACAAGCTGCGGATCGCCGCGCTGGCGCCGCTGCCCACCGACATCGCCGCCCAGCGGTTCGTGACCGCGCCCGGCGAGATCGTGCTCGGCTTCACCGACGGGGACGGCAGCGCCCGGACCATCCCGGTCCACCAGGGCGGCGCCGTCACCCAGCAGCCGCCGGTGATCTGGCGCACCGGGCCGCGCTCCGCCGAGCCCCACCTGCTCGCCCTCGGCGTGAGCGGCTACGGCACCTCCAGCCTGATCCGCTCGGTCGCCCTGCAGGCGCTGCCCTACGCCGACCTGGTGGTGATCGACGGCGCCGGCACCGGCGAGCACGCCTGCCTGGTCAACCGCCCCGGCGTGCACACGGTGGAGACCAGCCTGCACGGCGCGCTGGCCGCGCTGCAGTGGACGGCCCAGGAGACCGAGCGCAGGCTCGGCGCCCTGAACGCGGCCCGGCACGCCGGCGTCGCCCCGCCCGAGGACGTCGTCCGCCCGCTCTGGCTGCTGCTCGACCACCCGACCGAGCTGAGCGAGCTGGCCCACGCCGAGGGCCGCCCCGACCCGCAGGACCTGCTGGAACTGCCGCTGCGGCACGGCCGGGCCGCCCGGGTCACCGTCGTCGTCGCCGACGACGTCGAGGCCCGGGACCGGATCACCCCGAGCGTCCGGGCCACCACCCGGGCCCGCGTGGTGCTCGGCCCGACCGGCCCCGCCGAGGGCCACGCCGCGCTCGGCACCCCGCTGGACATCGTGCCCGCCGCACACGCCCCCGCCGGGCGCGGCTACGCCCGGATCGGCACCGGCACCCCGGTCCGCCTCCAGGTGCCGGCCACCGTCGACCCGCTGGACGAGGACGCGCCCGCCCAGCTGCGGGACGCGGTGATCGCCCTGCTGCCGCACCGCGACACCCGCACCGAGGCCGCCGCCCCGGTCGAGGCGCCGCCGCGCCCGGACGGTCCGCCGACCGTGCCGGTGGAGCTCGACGCGGACCCGCGCGCCGGGGTGGACCTCGCCAAGGGGCCGTCCGCGCTACGCTTCCGCCCGCTCGCCTGACCCGCTCGGTCCGGGCCGCCGGGCCCCTCCGGCGGGTCCGGCCCACTCGGCCGGGCGGGCGGAACGTGAGGGCTTCGGGAGGGGCGGCGCAGGCCGCCGGTTCCCGCCCCGGTACGCTCGTCCGGGAAAGGCCGACCGATCACCAGATGTGAAATAGGTGACACCTGGGGTGATATCACCGGCCAGATGTGACAAATCGGGCGCCGGTGGGTACAAACAGGGGCGGCACGACAGACGACGCATGTCCCGGGACGGGAATCTTCGTCGGAAGCCGAGCGTTGACCGAACGACGAAGAACAACGACCACTAGTCCTGTGGGCCATAAGCCCGGGAGGCACGATTCATGAGCGAGCGAGCTCTCCGCGGCACGCGACTCGGGGCCACTAGCTACGAGACCGACCGCGGTATCGATCTGGCTCCGCGCCAGACCGTCGAGTATGCATGTCAGAACGGACACCGATTCGAGGTTCCTTTCTCGGTCGAGGCGGAGATCCCCTCGGCGTGGGAATGCCGCTTCTGCGGCCAGGAGGCGGTACTCCTCGACGGTGACGAGCCTGAGGAGAAGAAGACCAAGCCGACGCGTACCCATTGGGACATGCTGATGGAGCGCCGGACGCGCGAGGAGCTGGAGGAGGTGCTGGCCGAGCGGCTGGCCGTGCTCCGCTCCGGCGGGATGAACCTCGCGGTGCACCCGCGGGACACCCGCAAGAGCGCCTGACCCCGCTCCCGCGGCCCGGCGGGAGCACGCGAAAAGGGACCCTGGCCTCCAGGGTCCCTTTCGCGTTGCCCGCATCCTGCCCGGAATCGCCTCGGAGCTCCCCGGGAAGCCCCCCGGGGAGGGGCCACGGCCGCCGGGGGCGTGCGAGCCCTCCGGCGGCCGTGCGGCCGAGGCCGAGCCGGTCAGCCGTTGATCGGCGGGCGGTAGGCGGTGTCCGGGCCCTGCGCGTCGCGCGGGCCGCTGCCCGGCTCCACGACCTCGCCCTGGATCACCTTGCCGTCCGGGCGGTGGATGCGCAGCTGCTCCTGGAGCCGCATCGCGTCCGCGAACGGGTCGGCGCCGACCGAGGAGGTCGAACGCAGCGCCTTGTCCGCGAGCCGGCGGCCGGCCGCCCGCCAGAGCACCCGGGTCGGCGGGAACAGCAGGGTGAGCGCCAGGGCGTCCGAGAGGAAGCCCGGCACGATGAGCAGCAGGCCCGCCAGCACCGTGAGGCTCGTGCCGGTCTGCGCCTGCTGCGACTGCGGGTCGCGGCTCTGCTCGATCGCCGCCGACAGGGCCTTGAGTCCGGCCCGCTTGATCAGCGAACCGCCGATCACCGCCCCGGCGATCAGCAGCAGGACGACGGTCAGGCCGCCCAGCCAGGATCCCACCTGGACCAGCAGCCAGATCTCCAGGACCAGCCAGGCGGTGACCACCAGCGGCAGCACCCGCCGGAGCTTCGAGCGCGGCGCCGGACGGGCGGGGGTAGCTTGCTGGGTCACGGTACGAATCCACTCCTAGCGGTGCTCTGCGCGCCGCACGGGAGGTCCGAACCGGCTACGGCACCAACTGCTCCAACGATCGCCCGTCGGCCGGTGTTCCGTCGGTCCGCGCGCCGGCCTCCGGACGCCGGCGACGGGTGACCAGTACCGCCCCGCCGCAGGCCAGCAGGCCGGCCAGGGCGAGCGTCCACTCGGGCACGGCGCCCAAGCGGTTGGCGACGGTCGTGCCGTCGCGCAGCGGGACGGTGGCGGACAGCTCGGCGGCGGTCAGCTCCTCGGTCCGCTGGACGACCGTGCCGTCCGGGGCGATCACCGCGCTGATGCCGCTGGTGGCGGCGATCAGCACGGCCCGGCCGTGCTCCACCGCGCGCAGTCGGCTCATCGCCAGCTGCTGTTCGGGCTGGCCGGTCCTCGCGTAGGTGGCGTTGTTGGTCTGGACGACGAGCACCCGGGCGCCCTGGTCGACGGTGTCGCGGACGATCTCGTCGTAGGCCACCTCGAAGCAGATGACGTCGCCGATCCGGGCCGGGCCGAGCTGCATCACGCCGTTGTGGTCACCGGGGTAGAAGTCGCGGGCGACCCGCTGGAGCCGGGTGATCACCTTGGACAGCTGGTCGCGGAACGGCACGTACTCGCCGAACGGCACCGGGTGCTGCTTGGTGTAGGAGGCGCCGGGGCCGGTCCTCGGGTCCCAGACGATGCCCTCGTTCTGGACGTGCTGCTCGTCCGGGCCGTCGACCAGGGTGCCGACCAGGGTGGGCACGCCGATGGCCTTCACCGCCTCGTCGATCCGCCGGTAGGCGAGCGGGTCGCTGAAGGGGTCGAGGTCGGAGGAGTTCTCCGGCCAGATCACGAGGTCGGGCTTCTCGGCGCGGCCGGCCGCGATGTCGGCGGCGAGCTTCTCGGTGGCGGCGGCGTGGTTGTTGAGGACCATCATCGGGCGGCCGAGGAAGTCCATGCCGGGGTTGGGCACGTTGCCCTGGATGACGGCGACCTTGACGGTCTCGGCGGGCGCGGTCGGCACGGGCACGAGGAAGCCGGCGAGCATCACGGCGACGGCGCCGAGGAGCCCGGCGGCGGCCGGGCGCGGGTGCCCGGCGCGGCCCCGGCCGGGCAGCCGCAGGACGGCCCAGGCGAGCAGGGTGCCGGAGAGGGCGACCGCGAAGGTCACCAGCGGGGCGCCGCCGAGCGCCGCCAGCGGGGTGAAGGGCGTGGCGGTGTTGGCGAAGGCGAGCCGGCCCCAGGGGAAGCCGCCGAGCGGCAGCCGGTCACGGGCCCACTCCTGGGTGATCCAGAGGCAGGCGCCCCAGAGCGGCCAGACGGGCAGCCGGGAGGTGACCGCGAGACCGGCACCGAGGGCGGCCAGGAACAGCGCCTCGACGACCGAGAGGCCGACGGTGGCGTCCCAGCCGATCACCCGCAGCCAGCTGAGCAGCATCAGGAAGAACGGCAGTCCGAAGGCGAAGCCGGTCCAGGCACCCTGCCGCACGGTGCGGCCCCGGGTGAGGAGGGAGAGCGCGGCGACGCCGAGCAGCGAGAGCGGCCAGAGGTCGTACGGCGGAAAGGCCAGGGCGAGCAGGAGCCCGGCGAGCACGGCCAGTGCGGTGCGGGGCAGACCGGCCCGGACCTTGGCGAGCGCGCGGACGGCCCGGCCTTCGCGAGGGGTCCCGTCTGGGGTCTCGGATGCGGTCCCGGACCGCTCCGGGGGGACGGGCATGGCCACCGTCGCACCATCTCTCTCGGTGCCGCCGCGGAGGTGCACGGACGGCTGTTCGGACGCTGTCCGAAGAAGGTACCCCGTCAGGACACCGAACCGTGAGGTGAGGGTCGCTTCGTACCGCTTCAGCGCGGGCCGTAGCGGACCTCGCGCAGCGGCCAGTCGGCGTCGAGCCAGGCGGACACGGCGCGGTACAGCGGGGCGTCCAGCTCGGCGCGGTCGGCGCGGACCCAGGAGCTGACCTTGGCCACGGCCGGATCCTCGCGGTCCGGGTAGACGTAGACGCAGCCGATCACGGCGTCGCCGGGGACCTCGCGGACGGTGTAGGTGAAGCCCCTGCGGGCGGCGAAGTCGGCGGCGTGCCGGCGCAGGTCGGCGAGGTTGCGGTCGAGGGGCATGCCCTCGACCGGGGGCCAGTGGCCGTGGCCGAAGCCGGGGGTGGCGCGGATGTGTTCGATGCTGCCGCTCCAGGCGGCGTGGTCGGCCTCGTTGTGCTGCGCGCCGAGGGGCTCCAGGCGGAACCCCTCGGCGCGCAGCTCGCGCGGCACGGCGAAGCCGGCGGGGACGAACGCGGGTGCGGTGGTGTGATCGGTCATGCCGGTCACGCTACGGGCCACACCGCGCCACGATCATCCGCTTTTCACTCGGCGGCGCGGTAGACCGTGCGGCCGAGGACCACCGTGCGCAGGCAGACCGGCAGCGGACGGCCCGGGGTGAGGTCGGGCAGACCGGGGGTGCCGGAGCGCGGGTCGGTGGACCAGCCCGCCACCCGGGAGTCCGGCGCCTGGACGACCAGGTCGTCGGCGGCCCAGATCGCGTAGCTGGCGACGGCGCCGGGGACGAGCACGCCGTCGTGGTCCCGGCCGATCGCGCGCCAGCCGCCCCGGGTGTGGGCGGTGAAGGCGGCCCGGACCGAGATCCGGTGCTCCGGGGTCCGGTGGAAGGCGGCGGCCCGGACCGCCCCCCAGGGGTCGAGCGGGGTGACCGGGGCGTCCGAGCCGAAGGCGAGCGGCACGCCGACCCGCAGCAGGGCCGCGAAGGGGTTGAGCGCGGCGGCGCGCTCGGCGCCGAGCCGCTGGACGTACATGCCCTCCGGGCCGCCCCAGGCGGCGTCGAAGGCCGGCTGGACGGAGGCGGTGAGACCCAGCTCGGCGAAGGCCGCGACGGTCTCGTCGTCCAGCGCCTCGGCGTGCTCGACCCGGTGGCGCAGCGCCCGGACCCGCCCGGCGCCGACCCGTTCCCCGGCCGTCCGGACGCCCTCGACCACGGCGGCGACCGCGGCGTCGCCGATGGCGTGGAAGCCGGCCTGGAGCCCGGCCGCGGTGCAGGCCGCGACGTGGTCGGCGACCTGCTCGGCGGTCAGGTACGACGTCCCGGTGTGGTCGGCGTCGGCGTAACTGGCGTGCAGGCAGGCGGTGTGCGAGCCGATCGCGCCGTCGACGAACAGGTCGCCGCCGGCGCCGACCGCGCCGAGCCGGCGGGCGGTCTCCACGCCGCGCTCCCCCAACTCCCCCCAGTAGCCGAAGACCTCGGGGCCCTCGCCCCCGGCGGCCAGCGCGAGCAGGGCGGCGAGGTCCTCCTCGGAGGAGATCTCCGGACCGGCGCACTCGTGCAGCGCGCCGATGCCGAGTTCGGCCGCGCGGGCCAGGGCGGCGCGCTGGGCACGGGCGCGCTGCTCGGGGGTGAGGCGGGCCAACGCGGTCTGCCGGACGGCGTGGTGGGCGTCGCGGGTCAGCGGGCCGTCGGCGTGGTGGCCGGGGCGGCCGGCGAGGTCCTCGGTGAGCTCGCGCAGCGCGCTGGTGGCGAGGGCGGAGTGCACGTCGGTGCGGGAGAGGTAGACGGCCGCGCCCCGGGCGGCGGCGTCCAGCTCGGCGAGCGTGGGCGGGCGGCCCTCGGGCCAGCGGGTCTCGTCCCAGCCGTGGCCGATGAGCACGCCGCCGGGCACGTCCTGGGCGTCCACGAAGGCGGTGAGGGAGTCGAGGGCCGCGGCCAGCGAGGCACTGCCGGTGAGGTCGAGCCCGGTGAGCGCCAGCCCGGTGGACGTGGCGTGCACGTGGGCGTCGACGAAGGCGGGGGTGACCAGGGCGCCGTCCAGCTCGACGATCTCGTCGGCGGTCTGCGCGTAGGCCTCGGCGGCTCCGTCGCTGCCGACCCAGGCGACGTGCCCGCCCTCGACGAGCATGGCGGTGGCGAAGGGGTCGGCGGGGCTGTAGACGGCGCCGCCGCGCAGCAGGACGGTTCGTGGGCCCCTCCTGCCCGAGGGCGGGCCAGGAGGGAGGGTGCGTTCGGTCATGCGGCCTAGTCTGCACCTCCCCGGAGCCCGCTCAGAGCTTCGGGGGGCGCGCCTCGTAGGGGGTCGAGAGCACGACGGTGGTACGGGTGGAGACGCCGGCGGCGCTGCGGATGCGGGCCAGCAGGTCCTCCAGGTCACCGGGGGCGCCGACCCGGACCTTGAGGATGTAGTTCTCCTCGCCGGCGACGCTGTGACAGGCCTCGATCTCGGGCAGGCCGGCCAGCCGTTCGGGCGTGTCGTCCGGGGAGCTGGGGTCGAACGGTTTGACCGAGATGAACGCGGTCAGGGCCAGGTCGACGGCGTCCGGGTCGACGATGACGGTGTAGCCGCGGATGACGCCGCGCTGCTCCAGCCGGCGCACGCGCTGGTGCACCGCCGAAGTGGACAGGCCGGTCGCCTTGCCCAGGTCCGTGTAGCTCATCCGGCCGTCCTGGAGGAGCAGCTGGACGATGCGTTGGTCGAGATCCTCCACAAGGCGCAAACCTACCCCCTCGGGGGCGCACGCGGTGCCGGGGCGGGCGCACGCGGAGTCACCCGGGGCGCCACGGGGTGTCATACGGGCACATGCCGGGCGAATGTGGCGGACGACACACCCGGTGCATCACAGTGCGCCCGGCCGCAGGATTATGAGTCCGCGTCGGCGGGAAGTGCTGGTTGTGGCCCCGGGCGACCACGCCGGGCCCGATCCGAGGGGGATCACCATGCGCGTAGCCGACCACCGCCCGACGGGCGCGGACGACTCCCACGATACGAGCGACCGCGAGGACCTCGCGGTCCCCTACGACGCCGCGCCCGGGGTGGACCCGGGCGAGGCCGACACCTGGGAGATCTTCCGGGTGCACTGCCCGGAGTGCCGGCGTCCGATCGCCCTGGTGGGCGACGAGGAGCGGCTCCCGCAGCACGCCGTCCTGCCGACCGCCTGGCACCCCTTCTCCCCCGCGCTCTGCCCGGGTTCGGGCGTGCCGTCGGACGACCTGGCCGAGGTGGACGCCGCCGAGGACGCGGAGCCGACCGGCCTGGAGGCGCTGCTCGCCCTGCCCTCCGAACTCGACTGGCGCACCCAGCCGTTCTCCCACGCGATGGTGCACCGCCCGGTCCGGGTGGAGCCCGCCCCGGCCATCCCCGAACAGCGCAGCCGACTGACCCGGCGCTGAACGACCGCGCCCCGGGCGGCCGTACGCCGAACCACCGCATCCTGAACGGCGGCTTGTCCGAACGTCGTTGACGGGACCTCAGAGGAAGAGACACCTCCGGGCGTCGCTCCGCACCCTGGAGCGACGCCCGGAGGCCGTTCACGGGCCGCCCCCGCTCAGCCCTTGGTGAGGTGGCGGCCGATCACCAGGCGCTGGATCTGGTTGGTGCCCTCGACGATCTGCAGCACCTTGGCCTCGCGCATGTACCGCTCGGTGGGGAAGTCCTGCGTGTAGCCGTAGCCGCCGAGCACCTGCACGGCGTCCGTGGTCACCTTCATCGCCGCGTCGGTGCAGAACAGCTTGGCCATCGCCGCCTCCTTGGAGAACGGCAGCCCGGCGTCGCGCTTGCGGGCGGCGGCCAGGTAGAGCGCCCGGCCGGCCTCGATCTGGGTGGCCATGTCGGCGAGCAGGAACGACAGGCCCTGGAAGTCCGCGATCGGGCGGCCGAACTGGCGGCGGGTGCGCGCGTAGTCGACGGCCTGGTCGAGCGCGGCCTGGGCGACGCCGACCGCGCAGGCCGCGATGCCGAGGCGGCCGGAGTCGAGCGCGGCGAGCGCGATCTGGAAGCCCTGGCCCTCACTGCCGATCAGCCGCTCCCGGGGGACCCGGGCGCCGTCGAAGTGCAGTTGGGCGGTCGGCGAGGACTTCATGCCCATCTTGTGCTCCGGCGGGGCCGCCGACAGCCCGGGCTGGGTACCGGGCACCAGCAGGCAGCTGATCCCGCGCGCGCCCTCCTCGCCGGTCCGGACCAGCGAGCTGTAGAAGTCGGCGTGGCCGCCGTGGGTGATCCACGCCTTGGTGCCGCTGACCACGTACGCGTCACCGTCCAGGTCGGCGCGGGTGCGCAGGGCGGCGGCGTCGGAGCCGGACTGCGGCTCGGAGAGGCAGTAGGCGCCGAGCTGCTCGCCGGAGAGCATGCCCGGGAGCCAGCGGTCGCGCTGTTCGTCACTGCCGAAGGTGGCGAGCGCGTGGCAGGAGAGCGTGTGGACGCTGACGCCGAGGCCGACGGCCAGCCAGCCGGCCGCCAGCTCCTCCAGCACCTGGAGGTAGACCTCGTAGGGCTGCTCGCCGCCGCCGTGCTTCTCGTCGTACGGGAGGGAGAGCAGGCCGGCCTCGCCGAGCGTGCGGAAGACCTCGCGCGGGAAGCGGCCGACGGCCTCGTCCTCGGCGGCGCGCGGCTGCAGCTCGCGCTGGACGAGGTCCCGGGTCAGGCTCAGGAGCTCACGGGCCTCCTCGCTCGGCAGCTGGCGGTCCACGGCTTTCGCAGGGGAGGGGGTCATAGCGGCTGGTCGCCTCCTCGATCTGGCACCGGGCCCCGGGAGTGGTGGGCCCCGCGCGGGGTGTGGCAGGTCGGCCCGACCGGCACCGGATTGCGGTGAACGGCCGTTCACATACGTGGCGAAGTGAGTATGCCCGATCACGGCGCTGCCGTCACGACCTGCCTTCCCTCACTGTCCGCATCGGCGCACGGCCCCCCGTAGGGTTGACGTTGTGGCTTGTTCCGAGACCTCCGCTCCCCCTGTAGAGGGGCCCCGCGCGCCCGCTCCGGACCTGGGCGGCCTGGCCGCCGGGCTGCGGGCGCTGCCGCCCTCCTGCGGGCCCGTGCGGCTGGTCTCGGTGGACGGCCACGCGGGTTCGGGCAAGACCACGTTCACGGACCGGCTGGCGGCGGCGCTGGGCGGGGCGCCGGTGGTCCACCTGGACGACCTGGCCACCCACGCCGAACCGTTCGGCTGGACCGGGCGCCTGCGCACGCAGGTGCTGGAGCCGCTGGCGGCCGGGCGGGACGCCGCGTACGAGGTCTACGACTGGACGCTGCGCCGGTTCGCCCGCACCGCCGCGGTGCCGCTCGCGCCGGTGGTCCTGATCGAGGGGGTCGGCGCCGGGCGGCGCGCGGTGCGGCCGTGGCTGAGCCGGCTGATCTGGATGGAACTGGACGCCGCGTCGGCCCGGCGGCGCGGCGAGGAGCGGGACGGGCCCGGACTGGCCGAGTTCTGGGAGGGCTGGGCGTCGGCCGAAACCGCACATTTCGCCGACGACCCGAGCCGGCCGTTCGCCGGAAACCTGGTCGACGGAGTGACCGGACGGATCGCGCCGAGCACGTTCGGTGAACCTTCAACAAGCGCTTGACCTGCGGTATCTCCAGGAATTAGGTTCTCCCACGTTGCCGGGTTCGTTGAATCCGCAACCTCGGACCCGGCATCCCCGGCTTGTTCCCCCGTGAGCCGGGGGTGCCGTCCGTCATTCCTCCCCCGGCCCCGGCCACCGTCCAACGGCCGCACCCCCGATCGCATTTGACACCGTGCGGCACCCTTCCGGATCAGCGCCGCGCCGGTACGATTCCTGGCAGGCGCATAGGCGCCCCGGGGGTTGACGACCACCGGCCGGCTCCGCACATCGCCCCGCCGGCCGAGCCCCGAGCCACACCGCGGGGGGCGTGAGTGACGACGGTGGAGAGTTCCGACAGCAACAACGCGGGCGGCACGGCGCCGGACCGGCTCGCCGACCGTGCCTGGCTCCGTGCCATGGACGCCTACACGGCCGGCGCGTACTCCCGGGCCGAGGAGGAGTTCCGCGCCGCCGTACGGCTGGACCCCGGCATGGCCGACGCCTGGCTCGGCCTGCACGCGCTGCGCAGCGACACCTCCGGCGCGCTGCTCGCCATGTACCGCCACCAGAAGCGGTTCGGTGAACAACGCCGCCGGCACGGCCGGCCGCTCAGCTCCTGGTACTGGCTCGGCTGGTGGGTGCAGCCGGTCCTGGAGAACACCCGGGACCTGGCGCTCGCCCACGCCTCCCACTGGCTCGACGGGCGTCACCTCACCGAGCTGGACCAGGCCCTGGAACAGTGCCCGGCCCCCGACGACGACCCGTGCGCCCGGTTCCTGCACGCCTGCCGGTCCTACCTCCTGAAGGACTGGGAGCAGCTGATCAGGGACACCGACCGGCTGCTGGACGACCCGCTGCTCGGCATCGAGGCCGGACTCTTCGCCGGCATGGCGCGGGTCCGGCTGGACATGTGCGCGCAGGCCCAGGGGCCGCTCGCCGCGTCGCTCGCCCGCTGCCGCTCCGAGCAGCCGCAGCGCAAGGAGCTGCGGTACTGGCTGGCCCGCTCGTACGAGGGCGCCGGGCGCAGCGCGGCCGCGTTACCGCTCTACCGGGCCGTCCACCGGGCCGATCCCGCGTTCATGGACACCGCGGCCCGGCTCACCGCGATCTCGGCGGAGGACGGCGTCGCCGACGCGCTGCTGGAATCCGGCGCAGCGGGCGGGCTAGGCCGCGAGACGGGCCGCGCGGGCGGCCCGGAGGACGGGCTGGACCCCCTGGACCCCCTGGATCCCCCGGGTTCGCCGGGCTCCGTGGAGGCGCTGGACGCGCTGGACCCGACGGGGCTCGACCCCGTCGGCTACGGGGCCTTCGGACCGGACCCGGTCGGCGCGGAGGCTCCCGGCCCGGGCGGTCCCGGCGTCGAGGGGCTCGGCGGCGACGGCCTCGCCGGCGGGAGTCCGAACCCGGCGGGTGTCGGTGCGGAGGGGCCGGGGCCGGCCCTCACCGGTCCCGACGGCCCCGGCGGTTCGGTTGCGGATGTTCCCGGCCCGGACGCCGAGCCCTACCCCGCGGCGCCGGCCGCGCCCGCCACCGCGGGGACCGGCACCGACAACAGACCCGGCAGCGTGCCCGGTTCCACGGCGGGCGGCGGGCGCTCCGGTTCTTCGGCCGCTCCGCAGCCGGCCCCGGCCGCGCCGGCCGCCCCCGCCCCGGCCCGGGGCGAGGCGCTCCCCCGCACCGCGAACGCCTTCACCACGGTCGAACGCGAGGACGACCGGGGCGACTTGGACGCGGCCCTGGCCGAACTGTCGCAGATGGTCGGTCTGGAGCCGGTCAAGCGGCAGGTCCGGGCGCTCTCCGCACAGCTGCGGATGGCCCGGCTCCGCGCCGAGCAGGGCCTGCCGGTCCAGCCGCCCAAGCGCCACTTCGTCTTCTCCGGCCCCTCCGGCACCGGCAAGACCACCGTGGCCCGGATCCTCGGCCGGGTCTTCCACGCCCTCGGGCTGCTCTCCGGCGACCACCTGGTCGAGGCCCAACGGGCCGACCTGGTCGGCGAGTTCCTCGGACAGACCGCGGTCAAGGCGAACGAGCTGATCGACTCCGCGCTGGACGGCGTGCTCTTCATCGACGAGGCGTACAGCCTCTCCAACTCCGGCTACAGCAAGGGCGACGCGTACGGCGACGAGGCGCTCCAGGTCCTGCTCAAGCGCGCCGAGGACAACCGTGACCGGCTGGTGGTGATCCTGGCCGGCTACCCCGAGGGCATGAACCGGCTGCTCGCCACCAACCCCGGCCTCAACTCCCGCTTCACCACCCGGGTCGACTTCCCCAGCTACCGCCCCGGCGAGCTGACCGCGATCGGCTCGGCGCTCGCCGGGCGGGACGGGGACGGCTGGGACGAGGACGCCACCGAGGAGCTGGCCTCGATCTGCACCCACGTGGTCCGCGAGGGCTGGATCGACGAGCTGGGCAATGGCCGGTTCATCCGCACCCTGTACGAGAAGTCCTGCGCCTACCGGGACCTGCGGCTCACCATGCTGCGCGAACCGCCCGGCCGCGAGGACCTGGCCACCCTCCGGCTGCCCGACCTGGTCCAGGCGTACGGGGAGCTGATCGACGGCCGGAGCTGAACCGGTACCGGGCAGGCTGCGGGCAGGCACCGGGCCGGGGCGACCGGCCGGGGCGGGCCGCCCCGGCCGGTCCGGTCACCGGCGGCCCGCTCAGCCCGCCAGCACCTTCGCCTCCAGCTCCGGGTCCAGCCCCACCTTCGGCCGGTCCGGGCGCTGCGGCGCGGTGCCGCCGATCGCGGTCAGCCAGGCCCAGGTGTCGGCGACGGTCTCCGCCACCGGGCGGCAGCGCAGCCCGGCCGCGACCGCCTTGGCGACGTCGGAGCCGTGCATGGTGTCGTACAGCTCGCCCGGCGGGATCCAGACCGGCAGGTGGCTCCACGGCTCGACGCCGGCCGCCAGGATCGGCGCGGGCTCCGTCCAGCGCAGCTCGGCGTCCGCGCCGGTGGCCGCCACACAGGCCTCCAGCAGCTCGCCCATGGTCGTGTGCCCCCTGGGGCCGACCAGGTCGTACGGACCGCCGAGGCCGGCCGCCAGGGCGTCCAGCGTCCAGGCCGCGAGGTCGCGGGCGTCGATGTACTGCACGGCGAGGTCGCGCGGCCCGGGGGCCAGCACCGGGCCGCCGCGGGCGATCCGGCCGAGCCACCAGGGCAGCCGGCCGATGTTCTCGTACGGGCCGAGGATCAGTCCGGCCCGCACCAGCAGGGCCCGGTCGCCGAACGCGTCCAGCACCGCCAGCTCGCCGCCCCGCTTGGCCTGCGGGTACGCCACGTCACCGCCGTCGTCGGGCGAACCGTCGACCACCGGCGCGGTCTCGTCCGCGCCGGCCGGGGCCGGGTAGGCGTACACCGAGCGGCTGGACACGTACGCGTACCGGCCGACCCGGCCGGCCAGCAGGCGGGCGCTCTCGCGCACCGCCGACGGGGCGCCGGACCAGGTGTCCACCACGGCGTCCCACTCCCCCTCGGCGAGCGCCGCGAGCCCGCCCCCGGCCGTCCGGTCCCCGTGCCGGACCTCGGCCACCCCCTCCGGCGGAGCGTGCGTCCCCCGGTGGAAGACCGTCACCTCCCACCCTCTCGCCACCGCGTCCTCGGCCACGGCCCGACCGACGAACTCCGTCCCACCCAGCAGTAGAAGCTTCATGCCGCCCACCCTGCACAGAGGGTGGGCGGCATGGGAACAGTCGCACGCTCAGAGCGGAATCGCCCTGAGCGAAAGGGCCGGGCCGAAGGCCGGGGCCGGCTACGCCGCGGAGCGGTGGTCCGGGTCGTGGACCTCGCCGACCAGCTCCTCCAGGACGTCCTCCAGCATCACCACGCCGAGCGTCCGCCCGTCGGCGTCGAGGACGGCCGCCAGGTGGCAGGCGGCCCGGCGCATGGCGCCGAGCGCGTCGTCCAGCGGGAGCGTGCCGCGCACCACCGTGATCGGCCGCCAGAGGCGGGCCGGGACCGGCGCGGTCGGGTCCTCGACGTCCAGGATGTCCTTGAGGTGCAGGTACCCCAGGTAGCCGTGGCCGGCCGGGTCGCCGTCGGCGACCGGGAAGCGCGAGAACCCGGTGCGCAGCGCCAGCTCCTCGATCTGTGCGGCGGTCACCTTGGTGTCCACGGTGACCAGCTGCTCAGGGGTGAGCAGGACCTCGGTGACCGGGCGGCGGCCCAGCTCCAGGGCGTCCTCCAGACGTTCCTGGCGGCCCTCGTCGAGCAGGCCGGCGTCCCGGGAGTCGACGAGCAGGTACATCAGCTGCTCGGTGGTGAAGACCGACTCCACCTCGTCCTTGACCTCGACCTTGAACAGCTTCAGCACGCCGTTGGCGAAGGCGTTCAGGAACGAGATCACCGGGGTGAGCCAGCGGGCCAGGCGGTCCAGCGGCGGGCCGAGCCAGAGCGCGGCCTTCTCCGGGCCGGCCAGCGCGATGTTCTTGGGCACCATCTCGCCCATCACCATGTGCAGGTAGACCACGACGGCCAGGGCGATGCCGTACGAGAGCGGGTGCATCAGGCCGGACGGGATGCCGATCGCGTGGAACGGCCCCTCCAGCAGGTGGGCGATGGTCGGCTCGGCGAGGGCACCGAGGCCCAGCGAGCAGACGGTGATGCCGAGCTGCGCGGCGGCGAGCATCGCGGAGACGTTGGAGAGCGCGTGCAGCACGGTGCGGGCACGCTTGTTGCCGGCCTCGGCGAGCGGCTCGATCTGGCTGCGCCGGACCGAGACGACGGCGAACTCCGCGCCGACGAAGAAGGCGTTGCCGAGGAGCAGCAGGACGGCGACGGCCAGTTGGAGCGCGGTCATCGGGTCCCGTCCTCGTCGTCGCCGAAGAAGTGGTGGTGCTCGGCGGTGCGTTCCACCCGGACCCGGCTGGTCCGGTGGCGGTCCACGGCCTCGACGGTGAACCGCCAGCCGGGCAGCTCGGTCTGCTCGCCCGGGGCGGGCAGCTTGCCGAGCAGGTCGGTGACCAGGCCGGCCAGGGTCTCGTACGGACCGTCCGGGGCGTACAGGCCGATGGCCTCCAGCTGGTCGAGCCGGGCGCGGCCGTCGGCGGCCCAGACGGGCTGTCCGTCGACCGGCGGCAGCGGCAGCAGCTCGGGGGTGTCGGCCGGGTCGTGCTCGTCCTGCACCTCGCCGACGATCTCCTCGACGATGTCCTCGACGGTGACCACGCCGGCGGTGCCGCCGTACTCGTCCACCACGATGGCCATCGGCTGGAGGCGGCGCAGCTGGTCGAGCAGCCGTTCGGCCGGGAGCGTCGCGGGCACCAGCAGCGGCGGCACGGCCAGGTCCGAGACCCGGACCGAGGCGCGCCGGCCGGAGGGGACGGCGAGCGCGTCCTTGAGCGTGACGGTGCCGGTGACCTCGTCCAGGCTGTCGCTGTAGACCGGGAAGCGGGAGAGGCCGGTGGCGCGGGTCAGGTTGAGGACGTCGGCGGCGCTGGCGTCGTGCTGGAGCGCGGCCACGTCGATCCTCGGGGTCATCACGGACTCGGCGGTGAGGTCGCCGAGGCCGAGGGTCCGCACGAACAGGGTGGCGGACTCCTCGTCTATGGCGCCGGCCCTGGCCGAGTGACGCGCGAGCGAGACCAGCTCGGCAGGGGTCCGGGCGTGGCCCAGCTCCTCCTGCGGCTCGATCCCGAAGGCGCGGACCATCCGGTCGGCCGAACCGTTCAGCACGCTGATCAGCGGGCGGCAGACGCGCGAGAAGGCCATGTGCGGCGCGGCGACCGCGCGGGCCACCTGGAGCGGCCGGGAGATCGCCCAGTTCTTCGGGACCAGCTCACCGATCACCATCTGCACCACGGTGGCGAGCACCATGCCGATGATCACGCCGGTGCCTCGGGCCGCGCCCTCGGGCAGGCCGACGCCGGTGAGGACGGGCTTCAGGAGGACGGAGAGCGCCGGCTCGGCGAGCATGCCGACCACCAGCGAGGTGACGGTGATGCCGAGCTGGGCTCCGGAGAGCTCGAAGGAGAGGTGCCGCAGGGCCTTGGAGACCCGGCCGGACTTGGCGTCCCCGGCCTCGGCGGAGCGCTCGACGGCGCCGCGCTCGACGGTCACGAAGGCGAACTCGGCGGCCACGAAGAGGCCGTTGGCGAGGATGAGCAGAAGGGCTGCGAGCAGCAGCAGCCAGGCGGTGATCACAGTGCCGCCTGCCTTCCGAGGGTCGGAAGTTGGGCGGCGTAGGTACTACCGGACGGATCGTCCATGGACGGGGGGTTTCACTCCTCAGGTCGTTTTCGGGCAGGACAATGCCTTTGCCCCGCTTTTACCAGCGTAGACGATACCCGTGCGCATGTCGGATCCGTGTTCGGACCCGCGAAGGGCGTGAAGGGGCGAAGGGCGGTGCGAGGGGCGGAACGGCGGCTCAGTGGCCGCGGCGCTCGACCAGGTCGCGCAGCGCGCGGGCGTCCGCGATCGCCTGGGCCTTGCCCACACCGGACTGGATGCCGACGGCGGCCAGCGAGGAGCCGTCCGCGAGGTCGAGCGTGGCCCACGGGTCGCCCTGGCGGAAGTTGACCCGGACGATCTCGGCCCAGGCCAGGCGACGGCTGCGGACGAAGTTGACCACGGTGACGCCCTCGGCGTCGGCCCTGACCCGGGGGCGGGCCAGCATCAGGCCCACCGAGGCGAAGAACACCCCGCTGGCCGCCATCATCAGCCGGTCGTTGAACTGCCAGTTCGCCGGCAGCGCGACCGCCATCACGGCGAACAGCACCACCAGCAGCGCGCAGACCGGCAGCAGGACGGCACGGGTGCGGCGCGGGGCCCAGGTGACGGGGAACTCGGCGGTGGTGGACACGAGGGGCTCCGGGGTGGTTCGACGGCTGGTGCGGGGAAGGGGCGGGGACGCGTACGGCGTCCCCGCCCCATTCAACCGGTCCTTACCTGCGGGGCCGCAGGCGGCAGGCGGATCAGAGACGGCAGGCGTGGATGTTGGTGACCAGGATCGCCCGGGCGCCGATGCTCCACAGGTCGTCCATGATCCGCTGGGCCTCCTTGCGGAGCACCATCGCGCGGACGGCCACCCAGCCCTCGGTGTGCAGCGGGGAGACGGTCGGCGACTCCAGGCCCGGGGTGAGGCCGACGGCGGCGCCGACGTTCTCGGCGCGGATGTCGTAGTCCATCAGCACGTAGCGGCGGGCCACCAGGACGCCCTGCAGACGGCGCAGGAACTGGTCGACGGCCGGGTCCTCGCCGGCGCCCTTGGGCCGGATCACCACGGCGTCGGAGACCAGGATCGGCTCACCGAACACCTCCAGGCCCGCGTTGCGCAGGCTGGTGCCGGTCTCCACCACGTCGGCGATCACGTCGGCGACGCCCAGCTGCACCGCGGTCTCGACCGCGCCGTCCAGCTTGGTGACGGTGGCCTTGACCCCGTGGTCGGCGAGGTGCTGCTCGACCAGGCCGGTGTAGGAGGTGGCGATCCGCAGACCCTCCAGCCCCTGCACGTCCTGGACGTCCACGCCCTCCGGGCGGGCGAAGCGGAAGGTGGAGCCGCCGAAGCCGAGGGCCAGCACCTCCTCCGCGTTGGAGTGCGAGTCCAGGAGCAGGTCACGGCCGGTGATGCCGACGTCGAGGCGGCCGGAGCCGACGTAGACGGCGATGTCGCGCGGGCGCAGGAAGAAGAACTCGACCTGGTTGCCCGGGTCGACCAGCACGAGCTCCTTGGCGTCCTTGCGCTGGCGGTAGCCGGCCTCATGGAGCATCTCCGCCGCAGGACCCGAGAGCGAACCCTTGTTGGGAACGGCGATGCGCAGCATGGAGGTCTGTTCCTTACCTGTTGGGTGTGACGAAGGGGGTTACGTGCCGGACCGGTTCTAGAGGTACTTGTAGACGTCGTCGAGCGTCAGCCCACGGGCGACCATCATCACCTGAAGGTGGTAGAGGAGCTGGGAGATCTCCTCGGCGGTCTGCTCGTCCGACTGGAACTCGGCGGCCATCCAGACCTCTGCGGCCTCCTCGACGACCTTCTTGCCGATCGCATGGACGCCCTGCTGGACGAGCTGCGCGGTACGGGAGGACGAGGGGTCGCCGGTGGCGGCCTTCTGCTGGAGCTCGGTGAAGAGCTCCTCGAATGTCTTCGAAGCCATGATGGACTCACCTTACGGCGTGCGGGCTTACGGGCGGTAAACGGTCCCGGACCGTGGACAGTCCGGTGGACGTCCACGGTCCGGGTTCCCGAACGGGTGGGCGGGGACGGGCCCGCGAAGGCGCGGCCCGCCCGCGGCTCAGAGCGCGCGCAGGGTGACGGCGGTCGCGACGGCGGCCGTGACGGCCTCGTGCCCCTTGTCCTCGGCGGAGCCCGGCAGGCCCGCCCGGTCCAGCGCCTGCTGCTCGTCGTCGCAGGTCAGCACGCCGAAGCCGACCGGAACGCCGGTGTCCACGCTGACCTGGGTGAGACCGGCGGTGGCGGCCTGGCAGACGTAGTCGAAGTGCGGGGTGCCGCCGCGGATCACCACGCCGAGGGCGATCACGGCGTCGTAGCCGCGGTCGGCGAGCCGCTTGGCGGCCACCGGCAGCTCGAAGGTGCCGGGGACGCGCAGGACGGTCGGCTCGGCGACACCCAGCTCCTTCAGGGCGCGGTGGGCACCGTCCAGGAGGCCGTTCATCACCTGCTCGTGCCACTGGGCGGCGATCACGGCGACCTTGAGGCCGGCGGCGTTGTCGATGGTCAGCTCGGGGGCTCCGTGGCCGCTCATGTGCGGGTGCCTTTCGATGGTTCGGCTCGGTGGTTCGGCGGTGCGGGTGGGTGGTGCGGGCGGGTGGTGCGCGGTGTCGCTCCGCGGGTCAGGAACCGAGGCCGGGCAGGTCGTGGCCCATCCGGTCGCGCTTGGTCCGCAGGTAGCGCAGGTTGTGCTCGCCGGCCGGGATCTCCACCGACTCGCGGCCCTTGACCTTGAGCCCGTGCTCGGTGAGCGCGGTCAGCTTCTCCGGGTTGTTGGTCAGCAGGGTGAGCGAGCGCACCCCGAGGTCGCAGAGCATCTGGGCGCCGATGCTGTAGTCGCGGGCGTCCGCGGGCAGGCCCAGTTCGAGGTTGGCGTCGACGGTGTCCCGGCCCTGCTCCTGCAGCTCGTAGGCGCGCAGCTTGTGCGCCAGACCGATGCCCCGGCCCTCGTGGCCGCGCAGGTAGAGCACCACACCGCGGCCGGCTTCGGCGACCCGCCGCAGCGAGGCCTGCAGCTGCGGGCCGCAGTCGCAGCGCAGCGAGCCGAGGACGTCGCCCGTCAGGCACTCCGAGTGGACCCGCACCAGGACGTCCTCGCCGTCCGGGAGCCGGCCGTCCGCGTCCAGCCCGCCGGCGACCAGGGCGATGTGCTCGACCCCGTCGATGGTGCCCTGGTAGCCGACGGCGGTGAACTCGCCGAACTCGGTGGGCAGCGAGGTGACGGCGGCCCGGCCGACGTGCAGTTCGGTCCGGCGGCGGTAGGCGATCAGGTCCTCGATCGAGATGATCGCCAGACCGTGCTCGCGGGCGAAGGCGACCAGCTCGGGCAGCCGCGCCATGGTGCCGTCGTCGTTGACCACCTCGGCGATCGCACCGGCCGGCGCCAGCCCGGCGAGCCGGGCCAGGTCGACGGCGGCCTCGGTGTGACCGGGGCGGACCAGCACGCCGCCGTCGACGGCCCGCAGCGGGAACACGTGCCCGGGGCGGGCCAGGTCGCCGGGCCCGGTGCCGGGCGAGGAGAGCAGCCGGACGGTACGGGCCCGGTCGGCGGCCGAGATGCCGGTGGAGACCCCGTCGCGGGCGTCGACCGAGACGGCGTAGGCGGTGCCCTTGCGGTCCTCGTTGACCTGGGTCATCGGGGGGAGCTTGAGCCGGTCCAGTTCGTCGCCGGTCATCGGGACGCAGATCACGCCGGAGCTGTAGCGGATGGTGAACGCCATCAGCTCGGGGGTGGCGGCGGAGGCGGCGAAGACGATGTCGCCCTCGTTCTCGCGGTCCTCGTCGTCGACCACGATCACGGCGCGGCCGAGCGCGATGTCGGAGACGGCCCGCTCGACCGGGTCCAGGGCGAGGTCGAGCACGTCGGCGTGGTCGCCGGTGCGGGCCGGGGTCTGGTTCTCGGTCATGCGGAGGCTCCCTGGAGGACGCGGTCGGTCGAGGGACGGGCGGTGCGGCCGCGCAGCCACCAGGCACGCAGGCCGAGCAGGACCAGGACGAAGTAGACGGAGTACGTGAAGCCGGAGAAGACCAGCCCGTTGTTGAAGGCGAGCGGGACGCCGACCAGGTCGACGGCGACCCAGGCGAACCAGAACTCGACCCAGCCGCGGGCCTGGGCCACCATCGCGGCCAGCGTGCCGACGAAGATGTAGGCGTCCGGCCAGGCGTCCCACGACAGTTGCGGGTAGACGGTGAAGAGCGTGCCGACCGCCACGGTGCCGAGCGCGGTGCCGCCGATCAGCACGGCGCGCTCCCGGCCGGTGGCGAAGCGGACCTCGACGTCGCCGCCGCCGTGCTTGCCGCGCTGCCAGCGGGTCCAGCCCCAGACGGCGGCCACGATGACCACGAACTGCTTGCCCACACCGCCGCTGAGGTGGGCGGACCAGTAGGCGCCGACCAGGACGACCCCGGAGAGCAGTTGGACCGGCCAGGTCAGCCGGGAGCGCCGCCAGCCGAGGGCGAGCGCGGTGAGGCCGAGCAGGTTGCCGATGATGTCCGAGCGGTAGACGTCCTGACCGAAGAGGTGGACGGTGCCGTTGAGCCAGTTCACGTGTTCTCTCCGGCGGTCGTCGGAAGGGTGGGGAGGGTGGGGAGGGCCGGGAGCGTGCGGGACTCCAGCAGCCGCTCCACGTACTTGGCGAGGACGTCGACCTCCAGGTTGACGCTCTCGCCGACGGCCCTGGTCCCGAGCGTGGTCAGCGCGAGGGTGGCCGGGATGAGGCTGACGGTGAAGCTGTCACGGGCCGCCTCGACCACGGTGAGGCTGACACCGTCGACGGTGATCGAGCCCTTCTCCACCAGGTAGCGCGAGACCGACTCCGGGAGCGAGAAGCGCAGCACCTCCCAGCGCAGCTCGCCGGCGGCGTCACGCTCGCCCGGTTCGCGGCTCAACAGCCGCCCGGTGGCGTCGACATGACCCTGCACCAGATGTCCGCCGAGCCGGGCGCCGAGCGCCATGGCCCGCTCCAGGTTGACCCGCGAGCCGGGCTTCAACTCGCCCAGGCTGGAACGGTGGAGTGTCTCGGCCATCACGTCCGCACTGAACTCGCCGGTTCCGGCGGCCAGTTGGTCGGGGCTGTCGACGACGGTCAGGCAGACGCCGTTCACCGCGATGGAGTCGCCGTGGTGCGCGTCCTGACAGACCACCGGACCACGCAGGCGGATTCGCGAGGAGTCGCCGATCTCCTCGATCGACACGACCTCGCCGAGCTCTTCGATGATGCCGGTGAACACCCGGGTTCTCCTCGCGCTTGGGGCGCGGACTCCGGGGCTGTGGCACGGGAGATGACACGGACGGGCACGGGGTGCACGGATCCGCCGACGGCGGGGCCGCCCGTGGTCACGGGTCACCGCCGACCGGCCGACGGCAGAGGAGACCTCTGCCGTCGTGCACGTCCGCGGTCCACCGGGGGACCGCGGATACCGCTCTCTCGTCCGTCGCGCACGCCTCCCATCCGGACTTTAACCGTCGGTCCAGGAATTTCACCTGGTCAACCGGCCGCTGGCTGCGGACGGGTCGCGGACTGTAACCGCCGGTTCGGATTTTCACCGACCCCGGAGTGCGCTGAACGTCACTGCTACTACTGCCGTCATTGTGCCATGATCCGTGCGGTCCCAGGGAGAGGCCCCGGCTGTGGTCTGTTTCACGCGGAGGCCGGGAATGCGGGCGGACGGGAGTACGCGGCGGGCGCCGGGTGCGCGGGGCTCCCGGTGGCGGTCCGCGGTGCGCCGGGCGCACGCTGGTGGTAGGCGGACGGGCGGCGGCCGTCCGCAGGCTCCAGGAGGTGCGAGCACGATGGCGAAGTTCATGGATGTCCACCACGGGATGGCCGGCATCACGCAGGACGAGTTGCGGATGGCCCACCAGGCCGACCTGGCGATCCAGGCCGAGGAGGGCGTGCAGTTCGAACAGGCGTGGGCCGACCCGGAGTCGGGCATCGTCTACTGCCTCTCCGAGGGTCCGTCGAGGGAGGCCGTGCAGCGGGTCCACGAACGCGCCGGACACCCGGCGGACGAGGTGCACCCGGTGCCGCTGATCGTCTGAGCAGGCCCGGGAGGTCGGCGGTCCCGCCGAACCCGGACCCGGCGGCCGGGTCGCGGGCGGCCTCGCCGCCGCCCGTCGGCGATCACCCGGAGGCCCTCCGCTAGATTTCCGGTATGACCAGCACACCGGAGACTCCCGACCCGTCAACCGTCGAACCGGGCGCCCCGAACGGCCTGTTCGAGGCGCTCGGCGCGAGCGCCGTCCGCGACGCCGCGGGTCTGCGGGAGGTCTACGAGCAGCCCGGCGTCCATGCCCGTCGCAAGCAGGTCGACCACCTCCACGAGGTGGCGCGCCGGCTGATCGCGTGCTCGTCGCTGGTCTTCGTGGCCAGCGCGGACGCGGACGGCCGGTGCGACGTCTCCCCGCGCGGCGGGCCGGCCGGGCTGGTGTCGGTGCTGGACGAGCACACCCTGGCGATCCCGGACGCGACCGGCAACAAGCGACTGGACACCCTGCACAACATCGTCGAAACCGGCCGGATCGGGCTGATCTTCGTGGTGCCGGGCCGGGACTCCACGCTGCGGGTGAACGGCCGCGCCTGCGTCTCCACCGATCCCCGGCTGCTGGAGCAGCTGACGGCGGTCGGCAAGCCGCCGCGCAGCGCGATCGTGGTGGCGGTCGAGGAGGTCTACGCGCACTGCCCGAAGGCGTTCCTGCGCTCCTCGGCGTGGAAGCCGGAGAACTGGCTCGCCGCGGACGCCCAGCCCAGCTCGGCCGAGGTCACCCTCTCCCACCTGGGGGACCCGTCGCTGACCGTCGAGGCCATCGAGCAGAACGAGCGGGAGGCGCTGCTCTACCGGTACGAGTAGCGGCCACCCGCCCGGCCGGAGCCGGGACGGTGCGGGAGGCCGGGCTGGACGCACCTCCGCGTCCGGCCCGGCCTCCCGCACGCGCACCGCGGACCGGAGCTCAGGCCGCGGCCTTGGCCACGTCCACCACGCTCGCGCCCGCGGCGGCCCGCTGGACCGCCTCGACTCCCTTGTGGGCGGCGTCCTTGCTCGCGTACCCCTGGCCGGTGGCGACGATCTCGCCGTTGCCCGCCTTGAGCCGGAACCGGAACTTGCCGCCGGAGTCCTCGTACACCTCGAACTTGCCCGCCATCCGGGCCACCTCCTCGTCGAGGGGGCGCGCCACGCGCCCCCTCCTGCACGGTGCGCCCCGGCCGGGGCGCACCGCACCCGGTCGGGGTCCGGACGGGTGACGCCGCCGCACCGGCGCGCCGGTACGGCGGGAGGCCGCTTGAATGGACGGATGGACTGCGTCTTCTGTGCGGTGGTGGCGGGCACCGAGCCCGCGCACCGGGTGCTGGACGACGGGTCGGCGGTGGCCTTCCTGGACCGCCGCCCGCTCTTCCCCGGCCACGTGCTGGTCGTACCGCGCGCCCACCACCCCACCCTGGCCGACCTCCCGCCGGCCGAGGTCGGCCCGTTCTTCCTGCGGGTGCAGCGGGTGGCGGCGGCGGTCGAGCTCGGGATGGGAGCGGCGGGCAGCTTCGTCGCGGCGAACAACCGGATCAGCCAGTCGGTGCCGCACCTCCACGTCCACGTGGTGCCGCGCAACCCGAAGGACGGGCTGCGCGGCTTCTTCTGGCCGCGCGGGAAGTACCCCGACGAGGCGGGCGCGGCGGAGGTCGCCGGGCGGCTGCGCGCCGCGCTCGCCCCGGTCGCCCCGGTCGCCTCGCCGGAGGGGCCGGCGGGCGGTCCGACCGGCGGGCCGGCCGGCCCCTAGCTCTGGCCGACCCGGACGTTGTCGAGCACCCAGTACCAGTTGTTGCTGCCGGTGTACCGGAACCGCAGCCGCAGGCGGCTCGCGCCCGCCGGGACGGCCAGGTTCAGGGTCTGCCGGCCGTTGGTCTCCGCGGTGTAGCTCTTCACCTGGACCGGCGCGCCGCCGTCCCAGACGGCGAGCACCTGGGCGGTCTGGGCGCCCTCCTGCTGGTAGTAGGTGGTGAAGGAGACCGGCACGGTGGCCAGTCCGGCGACCGGGTACTCGGGGCTGACCAGGGTGGAGTCGTAGCTGCCCTTGAAGGTCTTGTCGGCCCACTCGTCGGAGTCCGCGACGGCGAACACGTTGCGGGCGCGGACGTTGAGCTCGCGGGACTGGTCGCGCTGGGCCTTGGTCCAGAACTCGTCGGTGGTGAACGACCAGCCGCGCCACTCGGTGACACCGCCGGTGCCCATCGCGGAGTTGTCGACCGACCAGCCGCTCGGCGGGGTGTGGGTGAAGCCGAGGACGCCGGCCGGGATGCCGGTCTCGTCGACCCGGCCGGTCAGCTGCGGGCGCAGCGCGTCGAAGGCGTCCGGGACGAGGCTCGGGACCGGGCTGCCGTCGAGGCCCCAGGCCGGGTCGACGGCGATGCCGAGGTGGGCGAGGGCGGTGGGGGCGATGTCCACCATGCGCACGTCGTACCGGACCGAACCGGCCGGGAAGGCCGAGCCGTTGGCGATGACGAAGGTCTGCCGCTCCTCCCAGGTGGAGCCGCCGTGGCCGCCGGTGGGGGTGTGCCCGTGGTCGGCGGTGACCATGACCAGCCAGTCCTCCTGCGCGTACCCGGTCCGGCCGCGGACGGCGGCGAGGATCTGGCCGACCTGGGCGTCCACGCCGCGGATCGCCTCCAGGTAGGCCTGGCTGGCGGAGCCACTGCTGTGGCCGGCGTGGTCGACGTTGTCGAGCTGGACGAAGACCGCGTCCGGGTCGGTGTCGCGGAGCCTGGCGACGGCGCGGGAGGTGGTGCCGGCGTCGTACTCGGCGGACGGCGTGGCCACCCGGGTGTCGACCCGCCCGGAGTAGATGATGTCGGCGATCGGCGCCCAGGAGGCGACCACGTAGGTGTTGAGCGCGGGCCTGGCGGTCTCGGCCCGGGTGAGGAAGTCGGGGTAGGCGGCGAAGGCGGGGGCGGTGAAGTTGTTGTCGCGGACGTTGTGCTTGTCCGGCCAGACGCCGGTGGCGACGGTCGACCAGCCCGGGCCCGAGCTGGTGCCGGCCATCGGGTTGGCGTAGAGGCTGCCGGCGGCGGTGAGTCCGCCGGCCATCAGCGCGTTGAGGTTGGCGGCGCCGGAGTCCTTGATGCGGTTGAGCATGGTGCCGTCGAGGCCGATGACCAGCACCTTGGGGGTGCGGCCGGCCACGGCGGCGGTGGCGGCACGGGCGGCGCCGGCGGTCAGCGGGGCGGCGGCGAGTACGGCGGCGGCGGAGCCGAGGAGCAGGCCGCGGCGGGAGAGGCCGGAGGCGGCCGGGGCGGCGGGGGTGGCGGCGGGCGTGGCGGGGGTGTGCGGGGTCACGTCGTCCTCCTGATGCTGCGTCATGGCGGGGAAGGGGGGCGGTGACCACGGTCGGATCGGCGGATGGACGGCGGTGGCCCGGCTTCCGACCCGGGCATGAACAGCGCTCGAAATTCGGTCCAGACCCGTTATCTCTGCGTGATCAACAAGGGGTCGGGGTCAGGGTCGGGGACAGGACCGGGGTCGGGCCGGGCCCCGGGGTCGTCAGCCGGCTTCGAGACGCGTGGTGAAGCTGAAGCGGTCACCCCGGTAGAGCGAGCGCACCCGCTCCACGGGGGCACCGGCCGGATCCCTGGTCAGCCGGTGCAGCAGCAGCATCGGCAGCGCCGGCGGCGTACCGATCAGCAGTGCCTCGCGCGGCGAGGCCAGCACCGTCTCGATCCGCTCGTCGGCCGCACCGAAGGTGATGCCCGCCTTCTCGGCCAGGAACGCGTAGAGCGAGGATCCCGGATCGAACTCCCGGTCCAGCGCCGGGACCCGCCGCACCGCCAGGTAGGTGCTCTCCAGCCCGACCCGCTCTCCGTCCGCGAGCAGCACCCGCTCCAGGTGCCAGACCGGCTCGCCCGGTGCGATCCGCAGCTGTCCGGCCAACTGGGTCCCAGCATCGAGCCGTTCCAGCCCGATCAGGGTGCGGCCGGGGACCCGGCCCTGGCGGCGGACCCCCTCGGTGTAGCTGGCCAGCGAGAGCGGCTGCTCCAGCTTGGGGCCGGCCACCACCGTGCTGCGCCCGCGCCGGCGGACCCGGCCCTGGATCAACAGGTCGCGCAGGGCCTGGCGGAGCGTCTCGCGGGCCACCTCGAAGCGGGCGGCCAGCTCGCGCTCGGTCGGCAGCACGCCACCCTCGCCGAGCTCGTCGAGCAGCTCCTCCAGCCGACCCTTGACGGCGTAGTACTTGGGCACCCGGCCGTGCTCCGGGATACCCGACCTGATCGGTGCACCGGGGCCGGACAGGGCGGCGGGGTCGGGGGTCTCGTCCACCCCGCCATCCTCCCAGACCACCGGGCGGGGCCTGCGCAGGTGCACGGCCGGGGCGGGGCCGGTGGGGCGGGCGGGGCCCGTGGGACGGGCCGGATCCGCGCGTCAGCCGGAGACGGAGGGCGAGTTTCGGCCGTGGCGCGACCGGGGTGCGACCGGGGTGCGGAAACGGGCAGGTCGGGGCAGGGGGCGGGCACCGTGCGAACGGTGACGGACCGGGGGCCGCAGCCGCCGAATCCGGGCCCCGCCACGCCGTGCGCTCTTGACAGGTTTAGACCATTCCGCTTGAGTCTGGGCCAGCCCCGCACCGGCCCGCACCCCGGTCGGCCCGTCCCCCACGACGAGCCCCCACACCGCGGGGCCCCCTCCCTGACCCGACCCTCCCGCCTCCACGACCGTGCGGCCCCCACCGCACAAGGGGTGATCAAGTGTCAACGAAACGTCTCCTCGCACTGCTGTCCGCCGTCGTCACGGCCCTGGCAGTCGTCCTGCTGCTGCCCGCCGCCAACGCGAGCGCCGCCGTCTGCGCCACGCCCTGGAGCTCGTCGGCCGTCTACACCGGCGGCACGAGCGCCTCGCACAACGGCCACAACTGGTCCGCGAAGTGGTGGACCCAGGGCGAGGCCCCGAGCACCGCCGGCTCCGGCGTCTGGGCCGACCAGGGCACCTGCGGCACCGGCCCGACCCAGACCCCCACCACGACGCCCACCGCCACTCCCACGGTGACGCCCACCGCGACGCCGACTCCCGGGAACTGCGCCTACCCGGACTGGGTCGCCGGACGCACCTACACCACCGGCACGATCGTCCGGTACGTCAACGGCAGCTTCTACCGGGCCACCCACGACAACCCGGGCTACGACCCGGTGATCAGCACCTGGTACTGGGAGCCGTACAGCTGCGGCCCGACGCCGACGCCGACCACCACCGTGACCCCCAACCCGGGCGGATTCCCGGTCAGCCAGGCGCAGTTCAACCAGATGTTCCCGAACCGGAACACCTTCTACACCTACCAGGGCCTGCTTGACGCCCTCTCCGCCTACCCCGCCTTCGCGGGCACCGGCACGGACACCGTGCGCAAGCAGGAGGCCGCGGCCTTCCTCGCCAACGTCAACCACGAGACCGGCGGCCTGGTCTACGTGGTCGAGCAGAACACCGCCAACTACCCGCACTACTGCGACGCCGCGCAGTCGTACGGCTGCCCGGCCGGTCAGGCCGCGTACTACGGGCGCGGCCCGATCCAGCTGAGCTGGAACTTCAACTACAAGGCGGCCGGCGACGCCCTCGGCATCGACCTGCTGCGCAACCCCAACCTGGTGCAGACCGACCCGGCCGTGGCCTGGAAGACCGCGCTCTGGTACTGGAACACCCAGAACGGGCCCGGCACCATGACCCCGCACAACGCCATCGTCAACGGGTACGGCTTCGGCGAGACCATCCGCAGCATCAACGGCAGCCTGGAGTGCAACGGCGGCAACCCCGCGCAGGTGCAGAGCCGGATCAACGCCTACCAGCGCTTCACCCAGCTGCTCGGCACCGTTCCGGGCAACAACCTGAGCTGCTGACCGGCACGACGGCCGCCCACCGCCGCCCGCCCCCACGCATGCGGGCGGCGGTGGGCGCGTACCTCCGGCGGACGAACGGCGGGGGCCCGAAATCGTCGCCACGGTGGACGTCGCGACCGGCCGGGGGATCCTAGGCTCGGGGTCATGAACGACCTTGGCAGCCTCGTCCAGCAGACCGCCGACCGCCTCGCCGGCCAGCACGTCGGCGCGGTGGTCGCCGGCCTGGCCGGAGGCACGGTGGAGATCCGCGGCGCCGGCCGCACCGGCCCCGGCAGCGCCGGCGGTGCTCCCGGCCCGGACACCCTGTTCGAAATCGGCTCGGTGACCAAGGTGTTCACCTCTCTCGCGCTCGCGCGACTGGCGCTCGCCGGCACCGTCGCCCTCGACGAGCCGCTCGCCGACGTCCTGGCCGACGCGCTCCCGGCGGGCGTCACCGTCCCCGCCAAGGGCGGCACCCCGCTCACCCTCCAGCACCTCGCGACCCACTCCGCCGGGCTGCCCCGCCTCCCCGCCGGGATGCTGCTGCCGGCCCTGCTCACCCCCAACAAGCCCGACCCGTACGCGCACTGCACCGCCGAGTACCTGCTCGCCGGACTCGCCCGCACCCGGCTGCGGGCCGCCCCCGGCCGAAGCTTCCGCTACTCCAACCTCGGAGCCGGACTGCTCGGCCTCGCGCTCACCCACCGGACCGGCCTCGGCTACCAGGAGCTGGTGACGCGGGAGATCTGCGCCCCGCTCGGCCTGACCGACACGACGGTGACGCCGGACGCCGAGCGCGCCGCCCGGCTGGCCCCCGGACACACCTCCGGCGGTCGCCCCGTCCCCGGCTGGGACCTCGCCGACCTGGTCGGCGCCGGCGGCCTCCACTCGACCGTCGCCGACCTCTCGATACTCGTGCGGGCCCAGCTGGCGAACGGCACGGACGGTGACGACTCGCCACTGGCGCCCGCGATCGCACTCAGCCGGGAGGTCCGCCACCGGGTCAACCCGTTCGCCTGGATGCACCTCGGGTGGCTCGGCCACCGCCTGCACGCCCGCCAGGGCGGCCACCTGCAGATCTGGCACAACGGTGGGACGGGCGGCTACCGGTCGTTCGTGGCCTTCGACCCGGAGAAGCAGGTGGGCGTGATCGCCGTGGTCAACACCCGCCGCTCCGTCGACCCGGCGGGCGTCGCGCTGTTGCGCACGCTCCAGAACACCCACGCCTCGGGCGGGACGGCGTAGGAGCGCAGCGACGCCCACCGCCGCGGGCGGCCGGGCAGGCCCCGGCCCGGCCCGGCCCGGAGTACCGGTGTCGCCCGCTCGGACGCCGGGCGTGACCGGCCGGTCGCCGCCGGGCGGCCCGGGCCCGCCGTGCACCGGACGTCGGACCCGCCGACCTCCTGTGCGGGCGGCCGGAGGGGCCGGAGGGACCGGGGCGGGCCCACCGGTCGCGGGCGCCGCCCACCGGTGCCGGGGCGCGTGCCGCGCGGGCGGGGCAGGGCGCGTGGGAAGATGGCAGGGCTGGCGAAAACGATCTCCGGGCGGTTCTCTGGCCATGGTGACCGAGCATGGTGAACGAGCGGCGTGACCTCGGCGGGCCCGGGCGGGCTCGCCGTGACGAACCGGGCGGCGAACCCGGCGCGGGGCCGCACCAGGACGCCCTCCTCATGGTGCCGATCGCCACCGCGCTGATCGAGTCCGACGGCCGCATCCTGCACTGGAGCAACGACGCCGAGGCGCTGCTCGGCTACTCCCCGGAGGAGGCCATCGGCGCCCGGGCCGCGCAGCTGCTGGCCCCCGACGACCAGCGGCCCGAGGTGCTGGAGCTGTTCCAGGAGATCCTGGACGGGCGCGGCTGGTCCGGCGTGTTCCCGGTCCGGCACCGGGACGGCCACCACGTCAACCTGGAGTTCCGCACCCACCCGATCGCCGGGCCGGGCGGCAGTCCGCTGGTCCTGGCCGTGGCGTCGGACGTGACGACCCTGCGCCGGATCCAGGCGGACCTGGCCGTGCTGGACGGCTTCTTCACCCAGTCCCCGGTCGGCATGGGCGTCTTCGACAGCCGGCTGGCGTTCGTCCGGCTGAACGAGGCGCTGGCCCGGGTGAACGGGTTGCCGGTGGACCGGCACGTCGGCAGCCGGCTGACCGAGCTGCTGCCCGGCATCGACGGCGAGGAGAGCGAGGCGGTGATGCGCCGGGTGCTGGAGACCGGCGAACCCGTCCTGGACGCCCGGTCCCACGGCCGGACCCCGGGCGACCCGACGCACGAGCACGCCTGGTCGGCCTCGTACTTCCGGCTGGAGGACCCGAGCGGCCGGGTGCTCGGGGTCAGTTCGACGGTCATCGACATCACCGAGCGGTTCCGTGCCGACGCCCGCGCCGCCCGGGCGCAGGAGCGGCTGGCCCTGCTGGTCGACGCCAGCGCCTCGATCGGCACCACCCTCGACCTGCGGCAGACCGCCCGCGAGCTGGCCGACGCCATGGTGCCCAAGGTCGCCGACATCAGCGGCGTCTTCGCGCTGGAGGCGCTGGCCGCCGGCCGGACCGTCGAACCGCTGGACCCGTCCGCGCCGCAGCAGGTCCGCCGGCTCGCCCTGGCCACCACCGACCCGCTCTACCCGGCGGAGGCCCTGCCGGTGGACGCCGTGTACGAGGTGGCGCCGGAATCCCCCTACGCGAGGGCGCTGGCCACCGGCCGGACGGTGGTGGTGCCCTCCTGGGAGCTTCCGCCACTGAGCAACGGGATCAGCGAGAGCCGCCGCCAGGCCTACCTGGGCGACCGGCCGCGGTCGGTGCGGATCACCCCGCTGGTGGCGCGCGGCACCACCCTCGGCATGATCGTGTACTCGCGGCGCGGGGAGCGGGAGTCCTTCGCCGAGGCGGACATCACGCTCGGTGACGAGCTGGCCTCCCGGGCGGCCGTCGCCATCGACAACGCCCGCCTCTACCTGCGCCAGCACCAGATCGTGCTGGCGCGGCAGCAGGCCCTGCGCGAGGCGAAGGCCGCACAGGAGCGGCTGGCGCTGGTGAACGTGGCCTCCACCCGGATCGGCACCACGCTCGATCTGGCCCAGACCGCACTGGAGTTGGCCGAGGTGGCGACGCCCCGGCTGGCCGACACGGTGGTGGTCGAGGTACTGGACGACCTGGTACGGGGCGAGCGCGAGGCCCGGCCGTCGACGGACGGCTCCGCGGTGCTGCGGCGGATGGCGTTCCACTCGGCGCACGGCTCGACGCTCGAACCGATCGACCGGACCGGCGGCGTGCAGCGGTTCCTGCCCGGCTCGCCCTACGCCTGGGCCCTCACCCGTCGCAGGCCGGTGCTGGTACCGAGGATGGACGAGGCCGGGATGGCCTGGTTCGCGAACGACCCGGTCCGCACGGCGGCCGTCCACGAACAGAACGTCCGCTCGTTCATGGTGGTGCCGCTGATCGCCCGGGGCTCACCGGTCGGTGTCGCCGCCTTCTACCGGACGGTGGTGGACCATCCCTACGAGGACGACGACCTGGCGCTGGCCGGGGAGCTGTCCGTCCGCGCGGCCGTCGCGATCGACAACGCCCTGCTGTTCACCCGGGAACGGGACGCGGCGGCGGCCCGCCAGCGCGCCCTGGACGAGGCGTGGGCCGCGCAGCAGCGGCTGTCCCTCCTCAACGAGGCCTCCACCAGGATCGGCACCACGCTCGATCTGGACCGCACCTCCGAGGAGTTGGTGGAGGTGGTGATCCCCCGCTTCGCCGACTTCGTCACCGTCGACCTGCGCGACGCGGTGCTCGGCGGCGAGGACCCGTCCCCCGTCCCGGCCGACGGCTCGGTGCTCATGCGGGCCGTGGCCGTCGGCGAGGCCGCCGCCGACGGCACCATGTCCCGGGCGGCCGACCAGGTCGGCACGACCTCGCAGTCCGCCCAGGTGTACGCGGAGAGCCTGCGCACCGGCCGCTCGATCCTCGTCTCGGAGGTGGACGAGGCGGCGCTGCGCCGGATCGTGGCCTCGGAGGACCGGGTGCAGCCGGGGCTCGACGCCGGCGTGCACTCCTACCTGATGGTGCCGCTGCTGGCGCGCGGACTGGTGCTCGGCGGCGTGGAGTTCATCCGCACCCGCAACCCGCTGCCGTTCGGCGCGGCGGACCGCTCGCTGGCCGAGGAGCTGGCCGCCCGCACCGCGCTGGCCATCGACAACGGCCGGCTCTACCGCCGGGAGCGGGAGACCGCGCTCACCCTGCAACGGAGCCTGCTGCCGCAGGAGATCCACCGCACCCTGGGGCTGGAGATCGCCTACCGGTACCTGCCCAGCAGCGTGGTCAGCGAGGTCGGCGGCGACTGGTTCGACGTCGTCCCGCTCTCCTCCGGCCGGGTCGCCCTGGTGGTCGGCGACGTCATGGGCCACGGCATCCGGGCCGCCGCGACCATGGGTCAACTCCGCACGGTGGCCCGCACCCTGATCACCCTGGAACTGTCGCCGGACCGGGTCATGCACCGGCTGGACGAGGCCACCACGGCGATCGGCGAGGGCCAGTTCGCCACCTGCGTCTGCGTGGTGTACGACCCCGTCGGCCGGCACTGCATCGCCTCCTGCGCGGGCCACCTGCCGCCGGTGGTGGGCGACGGCCGGGGCGGCGCCCGGCTCGTCGAGCTGCCGCCCGGGGCTCCGCTCGGGGTGGGCGGAGTCCCCTTCGAGAGCGTCGAGTTCACCCTCCCCGAGGACGGCCTGCTGGCCCTGTACACGGACGGATTGGTGGAGCGGCGCGGCCGTGACCTCGACGAGGGCCTCGACCTGCTCTGCCGCACCATCGCCGCCGGCACCCACCGCTCGCCGGAGCAGACCTGCGACGCGGTGCTGGCCGAACTCACCGGCCGCACCAGCGAGGACGACATCGCCGTCATCATCGCGCAGGCCCGGCCGGTCGGCTCCGACCGGATCGCCACCCTCCCGCTCGGCGACGACCACGCGATGGTCGCCCACTCGCGCCGCTTCACCCGTGACACGCTCGGCGACTGGGGGCTGGGCGCGCTCGCCGACTGGGCAGAACTGCTCACCAGCGAGCTGATCACCAACGCCCTGGTGCACGCCGGATCCCCCACCCAGCTGAGGCTGTTGTGCAACCGGACGCTCACCGTCGAGGTCGCCGACCAGGACGCCGAGTCGCCCCGGATGCGCCGCGCGCGGGAGGAGGACGAGGGCGGGCGCGGTATCCACCTGGTCAACGAGCTCGCCCACCGCTGGGGCAGCCGGAAGACACCGGACGGGAAGGTGGTCTGGTTCGAACTGGAGCTTCCGCCGGGCCTGGTGGAGCGGTAGCACGGCCGGAGACCGGCTCGGCTCGGCACAGCTCGGCTCGGCACAGCTCGGCCCGGCCCGGCCCGGCTGCGCGGGATTCCGGGGGCGCCGCCGGTCAGTCCGGGAGCAGCAGGTTGACGTCGCCGACTCGTGCCACAGGTACCGCTGCCGGACCGCCTCCCGGTAGCAGCGCGCCAGCAGCGGCAGGCCCGCGACGGCGGCGAGCAGGTGCAGGTGCGAGGCGCGCGGCTCGTGCCAGCCGGTGAGCAGGCCGTCCACCGCCCGCACGCCGCGCTCGGGGGTGACCACCAGCTCCGTCCAGCCCTCGGCCTCCCGGACCGCGCCGTCCGGGCCGGCCGCCGACTCCAGGGCGCGAACGGCCGTGGTGCCCACCGCGATCACCCGCCCGCCGCCGGCCCGGACGTGGTCGACCAACCGGGCGGTGGCGGCCGGTACCCGGAACCACTCCGCGTACGGCGGCTCGTGCGCCTCCGGGGAGGCGACCCCGGTGTGCAGCGTGATCGGTGCCAGCAGCACGCCCCGACCGGTCAGCCGGGCCACCACCTCGGCGCTGAACGGCCGCGCCGCACTGGGCATCTCACTGCTTCCCGGGACGGTCGCGAACACCGTCTGGTAGGCCTCGATCGGCCAGTCGCGGTCGACGTAGCCGTAGCGGACGGCCCGGCCGTGCTGCGCGAGGTACCCGGTCAGCGGACCCGGGAGGACGAGCCGGGCGTGCCAGAGCCGGGGCGTGAACGGTGCGGTCAGCTCGGCCGAGCCGCCCGCCGGCAGCGACACCCGCAGCCCGGGCCGGGCGGGCGACTGCGCCGGTGGGAAGTAGGCGGGCGCCCTCCCCGGGACGACGCGGCGCAGTTCGACCAGGTGCGCGCCGTGCCGGTCCGGCCGGCTGGAGGACAGGTGCAGGGCGACCGGGCCCCCGTCGGGCAGCCGGCCCGGCAGCGCGGCGGGCAGGGTGGCCGAGTTGTTGACCACCAGGAGGTCGCCGGGGCGGAGCACCTCGGGCAGCTCGGTGAAGCGGTGGTGCGCGACGGTGTCGGTGCCCCGGGCGTTCCGGCGGCCGACCAGCATCCGGACGCCGTCCCGGGCCGTGCCGCGGGCCTCCGCGGGTGCGCGGGCGGAGAGTTCGGGCGGGACGGTGACGTCGAGGGCGGGCTCGGCGACCGCGGTCACCGGTCCCCCCGGCGGGCGGACGACGCGGCCAGGGGCACGGCACCGGCGGGGGCCTCGGCGAAGGCGTGGCCGGGGGCCTCGGCGGCGGGGGCGGCGGCGGGGCCGGCGGGGTCCGGTCCGGCCGTCACGGCGCCGGCGGGGCCGACCCGGTCGGCGAGCAGCTCGGAGGCGCGGTACCTGCCGGAGGCGGCCCGGTCGCGGACGAGGGTGAGCAGCGCGGGCGCCACCTCCTCGGGCAGCGGCTCGCCGGAGATGTCCTCACCCGGGCTCGCCTCCTGGAGCATCCTGGTGCGCATGCTGCCCGGATCCACCGCCCAGACCCGCAACTCGGGCTCCTCGACGGCCAGTACGGCCGAGGCGAGGTCCAGCGCCGCCTTGCTCGCGCCGTAGCCGCCCCACCCCTCGTACGCCACCGCGGCCGCGTCCGAGCTGATGTTGAGGACGTCACCGGTGTGGGCGCGCAGCTGCGGCAGGACGAGCTGGGTCAACGCGATCGGGGCGAGGACGTTGACCTCGAACGTCTCCAGCAGCTCGGGCAGCGGGAAGTCCGCCAGACGGGGCAGGGGTTCGCAGCCGCCGTCGGCACCGGCCGCGTCGGCGCCGTTGAGGGTCCCGGCGTTGTTCACCAGGAGCCGTGCCCCGCCGAGGGCCGCCGCGGCCGAGGCGAGACGGGCCCGGTGGTCGTCGTCGACGATCGAACCGGCGAGTGCCACCACCGTGGTGAGCTCCGCCAGCTCGGCCTCCGCGGTGGCGAGTTCGGCCCCGCCCCGGGAGGTGATCACGAGCTGCCAGCCGTCGGCGGCGAGGGCCCGGGCGAGCGCCCGGCCGAGACCGCGCGAGGCGCCGGTGACCAGGGCGACGGGGCGGTTGCTGATCTGTTCTGCGTTCATGGCACCACGATCACCCCGGACCGGTCCGATCCGGATCGGCCGCCGGACCCGCCCCCACCTCGGCCCTTCGTCCTCCGCCCTCCGGCCTAGGACAGTCGGCCCGCCTGCGCGGGGGCGGACGGCGGCGGGCCCGGGGCGGGTCGGACCTCCGGGTCGGCCGACCCGGCCCACCCGGCCGGGTCGGCCCACGCGGACAACGTCCGGCGGCTCTCGAAACGGCGCGGGTGCCCGCTCAGCGGATCGGTGAACTCGACCACCGAGGAGAGCAGTTGGAGTGGGCGGCGAAAGTCGTCCGGGGCCGGCTCGGGCAGCACCACCGGGTACACCGGGTCGCCGAGGATCGGCACGCCCAGGCCGCTCATGTGCAGGCGCAGCTGGTGCGTCCGCCCGGTCGACGGCAGCAGCCGGTAGCGGGCCAGCGCGCCGCGCCGCTCGGCCAGGTCGATCCGGCTCTCGCTGTTCGGCGGCGCGTCCACTTCGCGGGCCGCGATCTCGCCGCGCTCCTTGAGGATGTGGCTGCGCACCGTCCGGGGCAGCTCCAGGTCCGGGTCGTACGGCGCGACCGCCTGGTACTCCTTGTGGACCAGGCGGTCCCGGAACAGCGTCTGGTAGGCGCCCCGGTCCTCCGGGCGGACCACGAACATCGCCAGCCCGGCCGTCAGCCGGTCCAGCCGGTGCGCCGGGCTGAGGGCCGGCAGGGCGAGTGCGTGGCGCAGCCGGGAGAGCGCCGTCTCCACGACGTGCCGGCCGCGGGGGGTGGTGGCCAGGAAGTGCGGCTTGTCGACCACCACGAGGTGCTCGTCGTGGTGCAGCACGTCCAGCGCGAACGGGACCGGCACCTCCGCCGGCAGCTCCCGGTAGAACCACAGGTGCGCCCCGGGCCGGAACGGCTCGTCCGGCGCGATCGGCAGCCCGTCCTCACCGACGATCCCGTGCTCGTCCAGCAGGGCGCCGACCCGCTCGACCGCCGCGGCGGGCAGCCGCTCGGCCAGGTACGCGCGCACCGTCGGCCACGGGCCGCCGACGACCGGCAGCCGCAGGTGCACCGGGTCCACTCCGAGGCGTTGCGGGAGGGGGGCGGCCGGCGGCGTGCTCTTGCGTCTCATCTCGCCGGCCAGCCTATCCGGCCCGCCGGACCGGACCGGGCGGGCGGACCGGGCGGAGCAGGCCGGCCCGCCGGGATGCCGTCCGCGGCGGCCCCGGTGGAGAGTGGAGGGTGGAAGAGGGTGGAAGCGCGCAGGCGCCCCTCCCGGTGCCTCCGTCGACCTCCTGGGAGGCGAGTGCGTGACCGTGACCGCCGACGGCCCGCGGGACGGGGCACGGCCGCCGCGCCTGCCGCGGCGGACCCGGCTGCTGCTCCACTGCGCCTTCCTGCTGCTGGTCGCGGCCGTGGTGGCCGATCTCCTCACCGGCCCGGGGACGACCCTCTCCCCCGTCCTCGCGGTGGCACCCGTGCTGGTCGGGGCGACCACCCGCCGTGCCCGGGTGCCGTTGGCCACCGGGGTGGCCGCGGCCGTCGCGGCCGGGCTGCTGGAGCGGGGCAACACCGCCGTGTCGGGTTCCGTCCACCTCACCGCGCTGGTCACCATCCTCGCGGCGACCCTCGCGAGCACCGCCAACGTCGTGCTGATCTCCTCCCGGGAACGCGAGCTGCTCCAGGTCCGGACGGTCTCCGAGGCGGCGCAGCGGGCGCTGCTGCGCCCTCCCCCGGAACGGATCGGCCCGCTGCGGATCGCCGTCCGGTACGTCGCGGCGGCGGCCGAGGCGCGGATCGGCGGCGACCTCTACGAGGTGGCCGACACGCCGTTCGGCATCCGGGTGCTGCTCGGGGACGTCCAGGGGCACGGGCTGTCGGCCGTCGAGACGGCGGCCGACGTCCTCGGGGCCTTCCGGGCGGCGGCCCGCACCGAGCCCGACCTCGCCCGGCTCGCCGGGCGGCTGGACGCCGCGCTGGTCGCCCGGCCGGACAACGAGCGGTTCGCCACCGCCGTGCTGCTCGGCGTCGGCGGACCGGGGGGCTCCGCCCTCCTGGTCAACTGCGGCCATCCGCACGCCCTGCTGCGCCGCGCGGGCCGGGTGACCGAACTCGTGCCCTCCCGGCACGCGCCGCCGCTCGGCCTGCTCGATCTCCTCGGCGGCGGCCGCTACCGGGCCGATCCGTTCGAGCCGCTCGCCGGGGACCTCCTGCTCCTGCACACCGACGGGTTCTCCGAGGCCCGCGACCCGGCGGGCCGCTTCTACCCGATCACCGACCGTCTCGCCGCCCTGCACGCCACCGCGCCCGACGCCCTCCTCGACGACCTCCTCGACGATCTGGCGGCGTGGGTCTCCCCGACCGGTCTGGACGACGACGCGGCCGCGCTGGCCCTCCGCTGGGAGTACTGAGCGGCCGCGGGGCCGCCGGGCCGGCCGCCCGCACGGCGCCGCGGCGCGCTTGTCGGTGGGGCGTGCAAGGGTGGGCCTGCGGTCGGCGACGGGCCCGGCCGCGGGGTTCGGTCGAGGGACGGTGCCATGGGGAGCAGGACGAGCGGGGCGTTCGAGCTGACGGCGTTCGAGCCGGAGGAGACGGACGAGCAGCCGGGGTCGACGGTCGGCCGGGTGCGGATCACCAAGGACTTCACGGGCGGGCTGACGGGGACGAGCCTGGTGCGGATGTTCTCGGTGATGGACGGCGAGGGCGGGCCGGCCGCGTACGTGGCGGTGGAGCGGTTCACGGGCGCGCTGGACGGGCGGCAGGGGTCGTTCGTGCTGCAGCACTCCGCGCCGGGGAGCCAGGGCGAGCGCCTCGCGATCCGGGTGGTGGCGGGGACCGGCTCGGGCGGGCTGACGGGGATCACCGGCACGTTCGAGCTGAACGTCGACGAGCAGGGCGCCCACACCTACGTCCTGGAGTACGAGCTGGGCTGAGTGGCGGAGGGGGACGGAGGAGCGGCCGGGGGCTCCGCGCGGCATCGACCGGGCCCGGGCAGGCGGCTGTCACGATGATGCGATCAGTGCACGATCGACATCGGAGGGTGACGGATGGCCGGCACGCACACGCGGGTGGCGATCGGGGTCGACGGCGTGATCCGTCGGCTGCGGGCGATCGGGCGCGGGCTGCCGCCCGGTGACGGCGTCGCGGTGTTCAACCGGATGTACCTGACCGTGACGGAGACGCTCCGGGCCCGACTCGGGGAGTTCGCGGACCCCGGCGCCGTGGCCGAGCTGGACGTCGTGTTCGCCGGGCGCTACCTGCTGGCCGTGGACGCCGTGGCGGCCGGGCGCCGGCCGCCGGCCAGCTGGCAGCCGCTGTTCGAGCGGCGGGCGTGCCCGGAGGTGCACCCGGTCCAGTTCGCGCTGGCCGGGATGAACGCGCACATCCAGCACGACCTGCCGCTCGCCGTGATCGACACCTGCCGGCGGCTGGGCCGCGAGCCCGGGCAGCTCGCGGCCGACTACCACCGGATCAACGGTCTGCTGGCCGGGGTGGAGGCGGCGGTCCGGGAGCAGCTGATGCCGGGGCCGGACCTGCTGGAACGGATCGAGCCGCTGACCCACCGGATCGGCGCGTGGTCGGTCGACGCCGCCCGGGACGCGGCCTGGTCGTCGGTCCGGGTGCTCTGGGAGCTGCGCGGGCTGCCGGGCGCCGCCGTGGCGTTCACCGCGACGCTGGACGGCGCGGTGGGGCTGCTCGGCCGGGCGCTGCTCGCCCCGACGGGCCTGCACCCGGCCACGGCGGAGGCCCGCCCGCACCCCGCCACGACGCCGGCCGGGCGGCTCCCCGTCGCGAGGAGCCGCCCGGCCGGCGGTGGGCTTCAGCGCTAGGCGTCAGGCCCAGCTGGAGTGCAGCGGCTTGCCCTCGGCGTAGCCGGCGGCGCTCTGGATGCCGACGACGGCCTTGTCGTGGAACTCCTCCAGGGAGGCCGCGCCCGCGTAGGTGCAGGAGCTGCGCACGCCGGCCACGATCGAGTCGATGAGGTCCTCGACGCCCGGGCGGGCCGGGTCCAGGAACATCCGGGAGTGCGAGATGCCCTCCTCGAAC
>NZ_JAQYWZ010000952.1:0-413 GCF_036290945.1 Streptomyces sp. BE303 | reverse complement strand
GATGACGACGGTCTGGACGATGGCGAGGAGGCCGGTGATGGTGGCGGCTTCGGCGATGACCTGCATGTTGCCGAGGCTGAGGAAGTTGTCGTTGAGAACCCCGAAGAGCGCGAGGACCACGATCAGGGCACCGATGAGGCTGAGGTTCTGCCCGCCGATCGAGGCGAGAATCCTCGCCGGGCCCGCGGACGGCTGGGGCCTGCTCCCGCCGGCCTTGGCGGTGGGCTTGGTGTCGGTGGTCGTGCTCATGAGGGTGCTCCAGGGGCGGGTGCGGTCGCGGCGGCGATGTCGTCGGCCATGGCGAGGTTGAGGATGGCTTCCTCGGTGGCGTGTTCGCGGTCGAGTTCGCCGGTGATGCGGCCGTTCTGCATGACGACGATGCGGTCGGCGAGGCCGAGGACCTCGGGGAGTTC
>NZ_JAQYWZ010000951.1:0-387 GCF_036290945.1 Streptomyces sp. BE303 | reverse complement strand
GAACTCCCGCACCAGCGCCGCGACCGGTACGGCCAACGGCTTGGGCGGCGGTCTCGTCTTCGACGTCTCCTAGAAGCAGCAAGGATCCGTCTACCCGGGCCGCGCCGGGATCGGCGACCCGCTTCCAGGTCACGCGGTATCGACACCCGTCGAAGAGCGACCGGACCTCGCCGCGCGCCCGCCAGGTCGACAGCGCGGGCAGCACGGTGTCGGCGGCAACGCTATCGACACCCAACTCCGATGCGAACGCCGGGAGATCGCCCCTCTCGACGACGTGCCAGAAGCCCGCCTCCGCAGGGTCCGCCGACCGGCCGGGCGCTGCTGCGTGCAGCCAGGACCGCTGGTGCTGGAAGGCGTCGGGCGGCAGCGCGGCCGGTCGGACGCGCG
>NZ_JAQYWZ010000950.1:0-391 GCF_036290945.1 Streptomyces sp. BE303 | reverse complement strand
GGAGTGGGCTTCCGGCGCGGTGTCGCGGTAGACTGAGTCTCGGCCCTGGAACCCCGGGGACCGGCCTCGTCGGTCGGGTGTCTCGGCGTTCGGCGACAGTGGCACCCACGCGCACGAGATCGAGGAGGAGCCACCTACGGTCAGGACCGGGACGGCGGCGACCCGCTCTGGCTCGGGTCGGTGAAGTCCAACATCGGGCACACGCAGCCGGCGGCCGGTGTCTCCGGCCTCTTCCAGATGGTTCAGGCGATGCGGCACGGGACCCTGCCCGCGACGCTCCACGCCGACGAGCGTTCCCCGCACGTGGAGTGGGCGTCCGGCGCGGTGTCGCTGTTGACGGAGTCGCGGCCCTGGAACCCCGGGGACCGGCCTCGTCGGGCGGGTGTGTCGG
>NZ_JAQYWZ010000949.1:0-385 GCF_036290945.1 Streptomyces sp. BE303 | reverse complement strand
GGATGAACGCGGCCATGCCGCCGATCGCGTGGGCACCGCGCCGGTGGCAGGTCCGGACGAGTAGCCGGGTGTAGGCGGCCATGAACGGCGAGGCCATGGTGACGCTGTTGCGGTCCGGCAGGATGAAGTGCTCGCCGGCGGGCTGGGTGACGAGACCGAGGTCGCGGTCCGGGGCGGCGGGCTGCTGGTCCGCCGCCTGACCCCGGCGCCTCGGCGGTCGGGAGGCGGCTGGGAGCCGCGTGGGACGGGTCAGGTCACCGGAGGCACCGGTGGTCTCGGCCGCCAGGTCGCCCGGTGGGCGGTGGAGCACGGAGCCCGAAGGGTCGTGCTCGTCGGCCGACGGGGGACCGGGGCGGAGGGTGTCCGCGAGCTGACGGCGGAGTTC
>NZ_JAQYWZ010000948.1:0-306 GCF_036290945.1 Streptomyces sp. BE303 | reverse complement strand
GGGGGCGCCCACCCCGGTAAAACACACCAACAATATAAGGCACGCCCACCCCCCCCACACACCCCCCCCCCAACCCACAAAAACAAAAAAAGAAAACCCCCACGCCCCCCAACCACCCCCCCCCCCCCCCCCCCCCCCCCCCCAACCCGGCCCACCACCCCCACCCACCCCCCCCCCCCGCCCCGCGCCGGCCCCGTCGTCCTGCTCCCACCGGACCTCCCCGCCGTCGCTTCGGGAGGCGCGGCGGTGCCGAGCTGCCCGGGCGGGGGGTGCTCCCGGCCCGGGAGCGGCCCGCCGCCCCGCCGG
>NZ_JAQYWZ010000947.1:0-75099 GCF_036290945.1 Streptomyces sp. BE303 | reverse complement strand
TTACATTCCGAACCCGGAAGCTAAGCCTCACAGCGCCGATGGTACTGCAGGGGGGACCCTGTGGGAGAGTAGGACGCCGCCGAACAATCATTGTGAAGAACCCCCGTCCGGGATCCGGACGGGGGTTCTTTGCGTTTCCGGAGAAGTCGAGAGAAACCGAGAGAAGTCGACGGGAATTGCGGCGACGGACGGATCGTCACCCCCCCACCATCAGGGGTGGACCTAGCACCACCCCGGATTCGGGGTAGGACGGCCAGTGCCCGGCCGGCTGTGGGACGGAAGACTTGACCACGGCGGTCGGAGTCGGCCGGCGACATCAGGACCAGCACCAGCACCAGGAGTACCCGTGACAGCAGAGAGTCGATTCAGCGGCGGCACCGTGCGCGCCCAGGCCGAGACTGCGCTGGCGTCGGGCGGCCGCGGGCTGGCGCGGCTCTCGGGGCTGGTCCTGGGCATGGCGCCGGTCGTCGTGCTGCCGGTCCTGGGGGCGTTCTTCGCGGGTGGCACCGCCGCCTGGGCCATGGAGAACTACTACCCCGGGGCTCTCTTCGCACTGGTCGCCGGGCTGACGGCGGGTGCCACGGTGGCGGGCCTCTTCGTCCGCCGGTGCGCGGACCGAACGCGGGCCCAGCTCGTCCGGTGGTACGGGATCCGGCTGCCGGTCGAGTACAGCCCCCGGCCGGCGCTGGAGGCGGACGAGCGCGGCCACTGGTGGACGGGCTACTCGTACCACCGGTCCCACTCCGTGGCGAGGCTGGCGCAGCTGCTGCACTGGTCGGCGCGGGACCGGGCGACGCGGTCGGAGATCCTCTGGCTGCTGGTCGGCCCGCTCGCGGTCGGTGCCATGGCGGCGATGGTGTCCGGACTGCTGGTCGCCGGGGTGGCGTACCTGATCAACGCGGTGGACGGCTACCAGGACTACGGGCCGGTGCCCACCGGCACGGTGCTGGCGTCGGTCCTGATCGGGCTGGCACTGATCGGCCTCGCCGTGGTGGCGTCGCCGTACGCGGTGCGTGCCTACGCGGAACTCGCACGCCGGGTCCTGGACCAGGACGGACGGGCCTCGCACGCCCAGCTGACCAAGCGGGTGGCGGAGCTGACCGAGACCCGGGCCGACGCCGTCGGCAGCCAGGCGGCCGAACTGCGCCGGATCGAGCAGGACCTGCACGACGGTGCGCAGGCCCGGCTGGTGGCGATCGGGATGACGCTGGGCACGATCGAGCACCTGATGGAGACCGATCCGAAGGCGGCGCGGGAGCTCCTCTCCGAGGCCAGGCAGTCCTCGGCCCGGGCGCTCCAGGAACTGCGGGACCTGGTCCGCGGCATCCACCCGCCGGTGCTTGCCGAGCGCGGCCTGGGAGACGCGGTCCGTGCGCTGGCACTGGACTCCGCGCTGCCGACCGAGGTCTGCGTCAGCCTGCCGGACCGCCCGCCGGCGCCGGTGGAGGCGACGGCGTACTTCAGTATCTGCGAGTTGCTGGCCAACGCGGCCAAGCATTCGGGTGCGGAACAGGTATGGGTGGACATCATGTACCGGGCCGGGCGGCTGCGGGTGACCGTGACGGACGACGGGGTCGGTGTGGCGGATCCGGGGAGGGGGACCGGGCTGCGCGGGATCGAGCGCCGATTGGGTACCTTCGACGGTGTCCTCGCCATCGACAGCACGTCGGGCGGTCCGACCACCATCACCCTGGAGCTGCCGTGCGAGTTGTCCTCGCCGAGGACCTCTACCTCCTTCGCGAAGGTCTGATCCGGCTGCTGGAAGCGCACGGCTTCACCATCGCGGCGGCCGTCGAGACCGGCCCGGAACTGCTGGACGCCCTGCTGACGCACCGCCCGGACGTCGCCGTGGTCGACGTCCGCCTGCCGCCGACGCTCACCGACGAGGGACTTCAGGCGGCGCTCCAGGCGAGGAAGCGGATCCCGGGCCTGCCGGTGCTGGTGCTGTCGCAGCACGTCCAGCAGCTGTACGCGCGGGAGTTGCTGGCGGACGGCACCGGCGGGATCGGCTACCTGCTGAAGGACCGGGTCTTCAACGCCGACCAGTTCATCGACGGGGTCCGGCGGGTGGCCGCCGGCGGTACGGCGATGGACCCGGACGTCATCGCCAAGCTGATGCAGAGCACGTCCCGGCGGCCGGGTCCGCTCCAGCGGCTCTCGCCGCGGGAGCGCGAGGTGCTGGAGCTCATGGCGGAGGGCTGTTCGAACTCCGCCATCGCCGCCCGGCTGGTGGTGAGCGACGGTGCGGTGGCGAAGCACATCGCCAACATCTTCACCAAGCTGGAGCTCGCCCCGGCCGAGGACGCCAACCGCCGGGTCATGGCGGTGCTCGCCTACCTCAACGGGTCGGCCGAGCGGACCGGCTGACAGATCGCCCGTTCCCCCGGACGCGAGCCGGTGCCGGCGGTGACACTCCGGGCTGCGGAAACGCTGAAACAGGTGTACGAGTAAACTCCGGTGGGCCGAGCCCGGAGGTTGCTCAGCCCCGGCACCCCGACAAGCGGGAACCGGTAGCCGGGGCAGCGTACGGCCGCAGCCGACATCCAGGGGTTGATTGACGTTATGGCACGCCCATCGCTCACCAAGGCCCACCGTGGCCTGCTCGGCGTCGTGGCCGCCGGGGCCTGCCTCATCTCCGGCATCGGCTTCGCCGGGTCGTACAGCGCCGTGCGGGACCTGGCCGCGGAGAAGGGCTTCGGCAGCTTCTCCTACGCGTTCCCGATCGGTGTGGACGCCGGCATCGTGGTCCTGCTCGCGCTGGACCTGGTGCTGACCTGGCTGCGCATACCCTTCCCCCTGCTGCGGCAGACCGCCTGGCTGCTGACCGTCGCCACCATCGCCTTCAACGCCGCCGCCTCCTGGGGCGACCCGCTCGGCATGGGGATGCACGCGGTCATCCCGGTGCTGTTCGTCGTCGTGGTCGAGGCCTCCCGGCACGCCGTCGGGCGGATCGCCGCGATCACCGCGGACCGGCACATGGAGTCGGTCCGGCTGATGCGCTGGGTGCTCTCCCCGGTGCCGACCTTCCGGCTCTGGCGTCGGATGAAGCTCTGGGAGCTGCGCTCGTACGACGAGGTCGTGCGGTTGGAGCAGAACCGGCTCGTCTACCGGGCACAGCTGCGCTTCCGGTACGGGCGCGGCTGGCGCCGCTCGGCGCCGATCCAGGCACTGCTGCCGCTCAAGCTGGCCAAGTACGGGGTTCCGCTCGATCTGGCGGTGCTCGACGGGTTGGACGAGGAGGGGCGGACGGTGAGCGAGGTGCCGGCGTCCCGAGAGGTCCACGAGGTTCACGAGGTCCACGACGGCCGCGCGGCGGGTGCGCTCGCGCCGGCCGCTGTCCAGAACGGGCCGCAGGCGGACGCGTCGTCCGCGCTCCGGGTCGGGGTTCCGGCCGGACCGCAGGCCGCGGTGCCGGCGGCGCCGCAACCGCAGGCCCACGACCCGCAGCCGGAGCAGCCCGGTCGGGCCGGGGTGCAGCGGGCGCCGCAGCAGCAGGCCCAGGAGGCCAGGCCGCAGGCCGAGCCCGTGGCGGCCCCGGTCTCGGCGGCCCCTTCCGCGGTGGCGCCGATGCCGGCGGAGGTGGCCGCGCCGATGCTGGCCAAGCTCGCCGCGGTGCGGTTGCGGGCGGTTCAGGAGCCGGAGGGGGAGGAGCAGCAGACCCCGCCGCAGCCCCGTGAGGAGCTGAACGTCTGGACCGAGCGGGCGGTGCGGACCACGGGTCACCAGGACGACGGCGCGCCGGGCGGCCGGGTGCCCGGCCAGGCCTCGCCGTGGTTCAAGCCGCCGCGTCCGACGGAGTCCGAGCCGGAGCCGCAGCCGGTCGCCGCCGCCGCGCAGGGCGGGTCGGCCGCGGCGCCGTACGCCGGGCAGGCCGGCCGGACCGGTTACGCCGACGAGGCCGAGTACCCCGAGCAGGACGGCTACGTCGAGCAGGCCGAGTACGCGGAGAGCGTCGCGGAGCAGGGCTATGCGCCGGAGTTCCAGGAGGATCCCGCCTTCGACGGGCCGGCGGAGCGTCCGATCGGCCCCGTGCCGCGTCCGGGCTCGTACCGGCTGGACCCGGAGGTCGTGTACGCGGCCCTGGTCAGCTACATCGACACCTTCGAGAACCAGCCCGATCCGCAGCGGCTGGCCGACTGGCTGACCAGGGAGTACGGCGTGATCGGCAACCGTGCGGACGGGTCGGTGCACCCGAAGGAGGTCGCCGAGCTCATCCCGGAGCTGCGTGACCGCTACGCGGCCTCGGGGCGGGACTGACCCCGCCGCAGGCCGCCCGCCTCCCACGAGGCGAGTCCCCCGCTCCCCGTTCCTCGTTCCTCGTTCCTCGTCACCCGATCGCCGGTCCGCCGTCCGGTTGGCCATTGACGCCCGACCCGGGCCGGTCTACCTTCACCTCAACAAACTGTTGAAGCGCCGGCCTGGCACGGGCCCCGCGCGCATGCCGGCGTGAGGAGTACGGATGTCGCAGGTCGAGGTGGGCGGTACCGGGCCGACGGGCGGAGCCGCGTTCTCCGCCGCCGCCCGCACCGCGGTGGAAGCGTTGCTCGCCCCGGTCGACGCCGACCTGGCCCGCCGCTACCCGGGTGACCCGGGCACCCGTCAGCCGGTCCACACCGTCTACGTCCCGGCCGACGCCTTCGCCGCCGACACCGTGCGGACGTGGGGCCGGCAGGCGCTGGAGGTCTTCGACACCCACGCCGGTACCCCGGCCGAGCTGGCCCGGGCGCTCGGTGCGGCGGACGACGCGCTGCTCGCCGACGTGCACGCCCGGGTCCGGGCCAAGCTGGAACGCGAGCCGGTCGAGGACCTGCGGATCGACTTCGAGGACGGCTACGGCGCACGCCCCGACGCGGAGGAGGACGCCGCCGCCGTCCGGGCCGCCGAGCTGGTCGCCGCGGCGGTGGCGGACGGAAGCGCACCGCCGTACGTCGGCATCCGGATCAAGTGCATGGAAGCGGCCGTCCGCGACCGGGGTATCCGCACGCTGGAGCTCTTCCTCGGCACCCTGCTCGCGGACGGCGGCCTGCCCGAGGGGCTGGTGCTGACCCTGCCCAAGGTGACCTACGCCGAGCAGGTCACCGCCCTGGTCCGACTGCTGGCCGACTTCGAGCACGCCGCCGGACTGCCGGCCGGGCGGATCGGCTTCGAGATCCAGATCGAGACCACCCAGGCGATCCTCGGCCCGGACGGGCGGGCCACCGTCGCCCGGATGATCGAGGCGGCCGGTGGCCGGGCCACCGGCCTGCACTACGGGACCTTCGACTACAGCGCCTCCTGCGGGGTCGGCGCCGCGTACCAGAGCCTGGACCACCCGGTCGCCGACCACGCCAAGGCGGTGATGCAGGTGGCCGCCGCCGGTACCGGGGTCCGGCTCTCGGACGGGTCCACCAACGTGATCCCGACCGGCTCCACCGCGCAGGTGCACGCCGCCTGGAAGCTCCACCACGACCTGGTCCGCCGATCGCTGGCCCGGGCCTACTACCAGGGCTGGGACATGCACCCGGCGCACCTGCCGACCCGCTACGCCGCCGTCTACTCCTTCTACCGCGAGGGGGTGGCCGCCGCCGGTGCCCGGTTGGCCGCCTACGTCGCCAAGGCGGGCGGCGACGTGATGGACGAGCCGGCCACCGCGCGGGCCCTCAGCGGCCACCTGCTGCGCGGGCTGGACTGCGGTGCGGTCGACCTCGGCGAGGTCGCCGCGGCGACCGGCCTGGACCGGGCCCGGCTGGAGGCGCTGGCCGGTCGCTGACCGGGCCCGGCCCGGGCCCGGTCAGCGACCGGCCGGTGGCCGGGGGTTAGGCTGGCTGAGCCGCCCGGACCGCTCGTCCGGGATGCCCGCCAGCCTCGTCGTCCTCCGGGAGAACCACCGCGCCATGTCCGCCACGCCGGAGCCGACCCCCAGGCAGTACCTCACCGTCCGGGGCGCGGGCAGCCACGAGACCGAGATCAAGAAGTCGCGGTTCATCTGCCACCTCGCCCGGGTCGCCGACGAGGAGGAGGCCCAGGCGTTCATCGCCGGCATCCGTCGGCAGTACTGGGACGCCCGGCACAACTGCACCGCCTTCGTCGTCGGCGAGGAGCAGCGCCGCGAGCGCTCCAGCGACGACGGCGAGCCCGGCGGGACGGCCGGTGTGCCGATGCTGGAGGTGTTGCGCCGGCGCGGGGTCACCGACACGGCCGCCGTCGTGACCAGGTACTTCGGCGGGATCAAGCTGGGCGCCGGCGGTCTGGTGCGGGCGTACGGCAGCGCGGTGTCGGAGGCGCTGGACGAGGTCGGACTGCTGGAACGGCGGCCGGTCGCGCTGCTGGCCGTGACGGCCGACCACACCCGGGCCGGGCGGGTCGAGAACGACCTGCGGGCGGCCGGTTACACGGTGAGCGACCTCGGCTACGGGGCGGCCGGGGTGCGGATCGAGGTCGGCGTGCCGGAACCGGAGGTCGGGGCGTTCCACACCTGGCTGGCCGAGGCGACCGGCGGCACGGCGGTCGCGGTGGCGGCGGGCCGGACGTTCGTCGAGGTGCCGGTCTGAGCCGCTGATCCCGGGAGGGCAGCGGAGCGGGGGAGCGGCGGGGCACGCATCCGGCGTGCGGTGCGCCCTCACACCCCCGACGGGCCGGGCTGTGCGGTCGTGCCGGTTCCGGACGAGTTTTCGGACAGATCCGGAACGACCGGTTTCGAGCCCGGTGCGCCCTGTCTAGCCTGGTCGGATCCGCCGACCAGGGAACCGAGGCCGCGATGCCCGTCGTCCAGACCATCACACTGGCCCCGGGGGACGACACCGGCTGGCACTTCCACCCGGGCCGGGTCGACGTCGTGGTGCTCTCCGGGACGCTCACCCGTACCCTGCACGACGGCCGGATCGAGGTCAGCCACGCCGGGGACTCGCTGGTCGAGCTGGGCGGGCCCGCGTACATCCACGTCGGTCACAACCGCGGGACGGTGCCCGTCGTCCTGGTCGCCACCTACGAGGCGCCGGAGGGGTGCCCGCTGGCCGTGCCGGTCACGGAGCCGGAGTGGATCCGGAGCGGAGCGGAGCGCTGCGAGGACTGAGCCCGGAGACCTCACCGAACCCCGGCCGGACGCCCGGCCGGACGCCCGGCCGGACGCCCGGCCGGACGCCCGGCCCGGAGGAGTCGTCGGGACTGGAGCAGATCGCCGCCGACCATGCGGGGCGGCTTGAGCAGATTCACTCGAACGTATTGACGTGGCCCGGAGTCGGAACTTCCGCTCCGGGTCATGGCGTTTCCTGGGCAAGGTCCGGCGAACCGGACCAATGACCCATCGATGGAGGACACCGGACCCCACCACCGCCTTCACGGAGGTACGCGCATGACCTCGGACCGCTTTCCGTCGTCGCCCGCCCATGCCGGTCCCCCCGGCTCCAGAGGCCCCGCGACGCCCTACCGGATGACCGTCACCACCGCGCTCCCGCACGCCGAAGCCGTTGCCCTGGCCGACCGGCACCTCGCCGACTGGCTGAAACAGGAGGGGTGCGAGGAACCCCCGTCCGTCGCACCCGCGCCCGTCGTCACTCCGTCGGCCACCTTCTCCGCCCGTCCGCCCGTCCTCTCACCCGACGTACCCGCCTCGACCGACGTACCCGCCGCGGACAGACCCGGGCGCGGCCCGGTGGCCGAACGCCTCCGGCTCGGCGACCGCGTCCTGCTCGACCGGGACAGCGGCTCGCTCCGCCCCGGATTCCTCCCGGCCACCGGCTCCGGGGCTGGCCCGGGCCGGGACCCGGACACCGGCCGTTACGACCGCCGACGGCTCCGCACACCCGCTCCGCACGGGACCGGCCAGCTCACCCTCACCGTCGCAACCGGCCCCGCAGGACCGACCTGGGTCCGGCTGGAGGCCGAGACGCACACCACCGACAGCGGTGTACGGACGCCCTGCCGGGTCCCCGTGCCCGAACTCGCCCGCACCCTGCTTCCGCTCCTGGACGCCGCCGACGGGCCGGTCGCCGTCCAGACCGTGCCACGGGTACTCACCGTGACAGGGGTCGACGACCTGATCGACGAACTCTGCGACCCCGACCGCCGGATGCCCACCGTGGTGGCCAGCGTCCCGGTCGGCCACTCCGTCGGCGAGTGGATGGCGGAGGTGGTCGGCCCGCTCAGTGACCAGTTGCCGGGGCTGGCCACCGTGTACGTCCTCGACCCGGGCGCCCGGACCAGGTTCAACGTCGCGCTGGAGCACCACGCCGTCTACGGCGGCGCGGTGCGCACCTACCTGCCCGAGGTCGACCCGGCCTCCCGGCAGGACGGCGCGCGGCACCCCGTACTGGCGAGGCGCCGGATCGAGGAGGACCTCCGCCGGGCCGCGGGACTGCTGGCCCGCGAACCTCGCCGGATCGCCGCCGAGCTGCCGCTGCCACCCGTCCTGGCCGCCGTCCCGGTCCTCAGGGTCGTCCCGTCCTCGCCCCGACCTGCCACCCGGAGCCGGACCGAGAACCAGGCTCCGGCGTCGTACTCGGACCCGGCCCCGACGGGGTCGCCGGGACACCCGGCCGGCTCCCCGGCCGGAACCTCGTCGGACCGGGCCGCTGCCGGCCCGGACGCCGTCGCCGGGGCCGAGTCGGCGGCCCTCGCCCACGAGGAGCGGCAGGACCTCGCCGAGCAGCAGGCCCGGGCCGACGAACTGGAGCGGGTCCGGCACAGCCTGCGCCGCGAGCGCCGTCGCGCAGGCCGGGGGCGTGCGCCGTCCGGCCGCCTCTGCACCTTCCCCACCATTCCCGGCGGAGCGGCCGGACCGGCGCCGGTCGCCGCAGGTGCCGGATCACCGACTTCACGCGGGTGCCCGCCGCCCGCTCCCGCCGGCGCCGGGCGGCGCTCCGGCCGACGGGCCGCGCCGACCGACACCCCCGCCACCTTCACCGAGCTGATGGCCCGGCTGGGCGAGTTCCCGCTGCTCACCTTCACCGGCGACCAGAAGGCCGCCATCGCCCTCGACGAACTGCGCTGCACCGGCACCGGCTGGGCCCGGCTCACCTGGGACGGCCTGACGGCGCTCCAGGAGTACGCCGAGGCCGCCGTACGCGGCCGGGCCGGCGGTGACTTCAAGCAGTGGTGCGAGCGCACCCCGGCCGGCTGTCACCGCTTCCCGCCCCGCAAGGCGGTGCGCGGGGAGTCCCGGACGGTGTTCAGCCACACCAAGTGGAAACGCGAACGGATGCTGCCGGTGCCCGAGTGCGTCGACGCCTCGCGGCGCGCGTTCATGGGTGCCCACCTGCGGATCGGCGGCGGTCGCACCGCGCCCAGGCTGCACTACCTCGACGACTGCTCGGGCAGTGGCCGGATCTATGTCGGCTACATCGGCCTGCACCTGACCAACACCCGCACCAACTGAGAGGCTTGGCTGACCGGTGCGTCCGTTCGGTGGACAATGTCCGGCAGGGGCCGACCTCGGGGTCGCCGGATGCCCCGGGCAGGCGCCGGACGAGCATGGGGGAACGACCACCGATGCAGTACTCAGCAGACGGCCAGTCCGACGGTGCGCTCACGGCCCCCCGACCGGGCTTCCTGGCCTCGGTCTTCCGCGACCTCGGGGTTGACGGGCCGGACGGGGACGGCCGGCCCGACAGCCCCGCCGGTGCCGACGCCGACACGGGGCCGGGCGGCGCGCCGCCGGGCCCCGCACCGGACGACCCGTACGGCGCGGGCGGTGACGAGGCCGTCGCCGCGCACGCCCGCGCCGCCGCGCTGACGCACCACCGCACGCTCACCGTCCAGGCCGAGCACGAGCGGTTGGCCGACCTGCTGCGGCGGGCCGCCCTGCCCGTCTCGGCCATGGACTTCGAGAGCCAGCTGCGCCGCTACGAGCCGCGGCCCTACCCCTCCGACGGTCCTGCGGCCGGGCCGGGCGAGGACCCGGAACCGCGCTGGGAGGACTTCGCCCCCGCCGGACCGCCGGCCGCAGACCCCGACGAGGCCCCGTCCCGCCGGCTGCTGGACTCCGGCTACCAGCGCGAGCTGGCCCAGGCCCGGCTCACCCACCAGCGCACCCTGCGCGAGTGGCGTACCCGGCGGGCCGAGTCCGGCAGCCCGGCCGTGGACGGGCAGCGGCGGGCCCACGAGGAGTCCGAGCAGGCCCGGGCGCGCGCGGTCCGCGAGTACAACGAGTCACTGGAGGAGTGCCGCCGGGCGTACCGGCTGGCCGAGCCGGCCGCCGTCGAATCGCTGCTGGAGCGGGCGCTCGCCTCGGCCGAGACCGCGACCCAGGACCTGCCCGCGCCCTGCCGGGCCGTCTACCGTCCGCTGACCCGGACCGCCGTGCTCGACCTCGACCTGCCGTCCCTCGACGTCTCGCCCTCGCTGGCCGGCTACCGGCTCGGTGCCGACGGCGAGATCCTCCCGGTGCCGCGCCCGCCCGCCGACCGGGCCGCCGACTACCTGCGCCTGGTCGCCAGGCTGGCGCTGCGCGCGCTCCAGGCCGCCGACGCGGTCGACACCGACGAGATACTGGCCGGCGTCGTGCTCAACGGCTGGCTGCGCGAGCCGGGTACGGGCGAGCCGCACTGCCTGCTGAGCGTGGACGCCGACCGGGACGCGCTGGCCCGCACCAGGCTGCTGCCGCCGGCCGATCCCGACGAGGAACCGGACGGCGAGGGCGTCTACGCGGACGCCGAACAGGACGAGGCCCTCGTCCGGTTGCGCAGGCTGGGCGCGGCCGTCACCCCCGACCCGTACGCCCGGGTGGTCGTCGAACCGGCCGCACTGGCAGCCGCCGCCGTGCCGGCCGCACCGGACCTCTCGGGCAACGAGTTCGCCCAGCTGGTCCGTGAACTGCTCACCCGGGGCGGGCTGGCGCAGTGGAGCGTCCGGCTGCGGGGCCGGGCCGGGCTGGTCGCCACCGGTGAGGGACCGGCCGGCAGCGCGCTGCCCGGCCGCTGGGTGGTCTGGGCCTCCCGCAGCACGGACGCGGTGGGTGAGGAGGAGATCCGGACGCTGGCGGAAGCGGTCCGGGAGGAGTCGGCCGAGCGCGGGCTCCGGCTGACCACCGGCCGGTTCACCGACGGCGCGCTCGACCTCACGGGTGAGGACGGGCACCGGCACATCCACCTGGTCGACGGCGAGGGCGTCCGCGAGCTGACCCGCACCCACCTCGGCCTGCCGCTCGCCGCGGGGCTCTGAGCGGGACGGACCCCGCACGGCGGCTCACCCTGACGGACCGTCCGGCGGGCGCCGCCCGGTGGCCCGCGTGAGGCTGGGGGCACGGGCGTCCGGGTGAACCGGGGCCCGGCCGAATGGCGGCACCCGGCGTCGGACGGGTTCGCGAGACCGACCGGCACCGGCCGGCGGTCGGCCCGGGGACGGGCGGGACACGGGGGAGAGGGAATGGACAGACGGTCCGCCACGGCGGAGGAGCGGTGACCGCGATCCTGGTCGCGGCGGGGGCGTTCCTGATGACGCTGCTGGGCGGCTGGGTCGCCCAGCGCACCGGGGACCGCCGCCACCTGGTGCTCGGCTTCGCCGCCGGGCTGATGCTCGGCGTGGTGGCCTTCGACCTGCTCCCGGAGGCGCTGCACCAGGCGCCCGAGGAGTTCCACGGGGTGCCGCAGGCACTGCTGATGTTCGCGGCCGGCTTCCTGACCATCCACATCGTCGAGCGGGCGGTCGCCATTCACCGCGGCCACGAGGACGAGTACGCCGAGCACACCCACGGCCAGCGGTCCGTGTCCGGCCACGCGCACGGCCACTCCCACGGCCGCACCCGGTCCGGCCTCGACGGACAGCAGGGCGTGGGCCTCACCGCGGCGCTCGCCCTGGTCGGCCACAGCCTGATGGACGGCTTCGCGATCGGCGCGGCCTTCCAGGCCGGCACCACGGTCGGGACGGTGGTGGCGATCGCCGTGGTCGCGCACGACTTCGCCGACGGCTTCAACACCTACACGCTGACCCGGCTCTACGGGAACGACCGACGGCGGGCGCTGACGCTGCTCGCGGCGGACGCGATCGCGCCGGTGACGGGGGCGGCGATCACCCTGCTGTTCACCATCTCCGAGCACGTGCTCGGCCTCTACCTCGGGTTCTTCGCCGGCTTCCTGCTCTACCTGGCGACCTCCGACATCCTCCCCGAGGCACACAGCCCGCACCCCTCGCGCTCCACGCTGCTCTGCACCCTCGTCGGTGTGGGCTTCATGTGGCTGGTGATCGGCTTCGCCGGCTGACGGCGGGGCCGCCGGTGCCAGGGCGCCCGTCAGGCCGTCACCTCCCGGCCGCGGTCAGCTCCCGGCCACGGTCATTTCTCGGTCGCGGGCGGCCCACCGCGCCTGCAGCGCGCCCAGGGCCTCGGTGATCGCCGGGCGCCGCGAGGCCTGCGAGCGCCAGAGCGCGAACACCCGCCGGGCAGGCTCCGGGACCACCGGCCGTGCGACCACGCCCGACGGCAGCACGCCCCGGCCCAGTCGGGGCACCAGACCGACGCCGAGCCCCGCCGCGATCAGCGCGATCTGGGTCTCGAACTCGCCGACCCGGTAGTGGACGTCGGGCTCCTCACCGGCCTCCCGCAGCGTCCGGACCAGCCAGTCGTGGCAGATGTTGCCGGGCGGCACGCTGATCCAGCGCTGCTCGCGGAGCCGGCCCACCGGCACCACCGAGAGTCCGGCCAGCGGATGGCCGGCGGGAAGCAGCAGGTCCACCGGGTCGGGGCCGAGATCCAGCCGGGAGAGTCCCTCCTGCACCGGCAACGGCACCGTCGGCCAGTCCTGGACCAGCGCCAGGTCCACCTCGCCGCGGGCCACCAGATCGGCGGCCGGGTAGGGATCGCTCTCCAGCAGCCGCACGTCCAGGTCCGGGCACCGCGTGCGCAGATCGGAAAGCACCCCTGGCATCAGCCCCCGGGCCCCGGTGGCGAACGCGGCCACCGTCAGCCGCCCGACCGCCTGGCCGCGCTGCTCCTCCAGCCGCACCTCGGCCCGTTCCACCAGGCCCAGCACCGCCTGTGCGGTGGCGGCCAGCTCGCGCGCGGCGTCCGTCAGCACCACCCCGCGGCCCTGACGTTCCAGCAGCACCGTCCTGGTCTCCCGCTCCAGCTTGGCGATCTGCTGCGAGACGGCGGACGGGGTGAACCCGAGGGCCGCCGCCGCCCCGCCGACCGAACCGTGCACGGCCACCGCGTGCAGCGCCCGCAGGCGCCCCAGATCCATCATGGGTCCATCATGCAGCAACGCTTAAGCATGGCCTTCAGTATTCATCGCTGGTGCTGCACGATGGCGGCGGTCATCCTCGATCCATGAGCGCAACCCCGCAGGCCGCCCCCGGCGCCGGCATGAGCCCGCGTCACATCGCCCTGGCCGTCCTGGTGGCCGCCGTGTGGGGCCTCAACTTCGTCCTCATCCACGTCGGTCTGCAGAACTTCCCGCCCCTGCTCTTCTGCGCGCTGCGGTTCGCCGTGGTCGCCGTCCCGGCGATCTTCTTCATCGGCCCGCCCAGGGTCGCCGTGCGGTGGGTGCTCGCCGTCGGCCTGGTGCTCGGGGTGGTCAAGTTCGGTCTGCTCTTCCTGGGCATGCACGCCGGGATGCCGGCCGGCCTCTCCTCCCTCGTGCTCCAGGGGCAGGCCGTCTTCACCGCGCTGTTCGCTGCCGTCCTGCTGGGCGAGCGGCCCGGCGGGCGGCGGCTGACCGGGCTGGCGGTCGCGCTCGCCGGGATCGGACTGAGCGCCGTCGACCGCGGCGTCGGCGGACCGGTCGGCGCGTTCGTCCTGGTCGTCCTCGCCGCGACCGCCTGGGGCCTCTCCAACGTGCTGACCCGCAAGGCCGCCCCGCCGGACGCGCTGCGCTGGATGGTCTGGGTCAGCGCCGTCCCGCCGCTGCCACTGCTCGGCCTCTCGCTGCTGGTCGAGGGACCGGAGGCCGACCTGCGCGCGCTGCGCGAGATCACCCCGGCCGGACTGGGCGCGATCGGCTACGTCGGGCTGGTCTCCACCCTGTTCGGGTTCGTCGCCTGGAGCTACCTCCTGCGCAGCTACGACGCCACCGCGGTCGCGCCCTACTCGCTGCTGGTGCCGGTGTTCGGGATGTCCTCGGCCTGGCTGCTGCTCGGAGAACCGGTCAGCCCCCTGGCCGGCGCCGCCGCGCTGCTGGTGATCGCCGGGATCGGGATCACCGCCCTGCGCCCGGGGACGGTCGGCACGGCGGCGTGGTGGCCGCGTACGCGGCCTCGGCGGTCCGCAGTGCCCGCAGCAGCACGTCCTGGTCGGCGGGGCTGACCGGACCGAAGTACTCCTGGGCCACCTCGTGCCGGACCTGGCCGATCTGCTCCACCGCCGACCGGCCGGCCGCGGTCAGCACGATCCGTACGGCGCGGCGGTCGGCGGGGTCCGGGGCCCGCTCGACCATTCCCGCCTCCTCCAGCGCGTCGACCACGGTGGTGGCCGAGCGGGGGGCGATGTGCAGCCGGTCGGCGAGATCGCTCAGGCGCATCGCCCGGCCGGGCAGCTCGCAGCCGGGCGCGTGCGCCAGGGCCCGCAGGGCGCGGCCCTGGCCGGGGGTGATGCCGTAGGGCTCCAGACGCTCGCTGGTGCGGCGGCGGATCCGCTTGATCGCCCGGGTCATCGCGTCGGCCAGCTCGGCGGCGGTGTCGGCGGCACGCGCTTCGGTGGCGTTCGCCTCGCCGGAGCCCGCTTCCCCGGGAGCGGCTTCCCCGGGGAGCGCCTCCTCGCGGTTCGTTTCCTCGCGCTTCGTTTCCTCGGGATTCGCGCCGGTGTTCGGAACGGGGGAGGAGCTCGCCGCGTCGTCGGTCGGCGTGGTGGTCATGGGCGGATCTCCTCGGCAGGTGTTCGGCCAAGGGTATCGGCCGCCTCGGGCGCGGGACCGGGGTCGAAGGAGGCCGGGGCCAGGACCGGGGGCCGCTCCGGAGCCGGGCGGGAGCCGTTCGAGGGCAGGTCGGGAACCGGTTGCGGACCGCGGGCCGAAAAATGTTGAGCCAGGCTCAGTATCTGGGTTAGCGTAGCCCGAGTGAGGGCGCCCTAAGTTCCCTCCCCGCACCTTGGAGAGCCAATGCCCCGCTCCGAAGCACGCGTCGCCACCGACCGTTCCGCCCGCTACGCCAAGCAGCTCGCCGCCCACATGGGCCGCAAGATCCAGGCCGACTGGTCCGAGGAGACCGGCCGCGGCACCCTCACCTTCGGTCTGGGCACCGCCACGCTGGAGGCCACCCCCGACGCACTGCTGCTCGCGGTCGAGGGCGAGACCGCGAACCTTCCGGGCCTGGAGGACGTGGTCGGACGCCACCTGGTCCGCTTCGGCGCCCGCGACGAGCTGGTCGTCGAGTGGCGGCGCGACAACGGCGAGACCGGCCTCGTCCACCGGAACGACGAGGAGCCGGCCGAGAGCTGAGCCCGTCAGCGGCCCGTCGGGGAGCTGGGACCACCCGGTCGACGGCGGGCCGGGAGCCACCGGGCGAGGGCCAGGAGGACCAGCCCGCCCAGGCACCAGCTGGCCACCACGTCCAGCAGCCAGTGATAGTCGCTCCACACCAGCCCCAGCCCCACGCCCGCTGACAGGAGAGCCGCCCCCTCCGCCAGTCGGCGCCGCGAGCGCGGCCCGGCCGTCCGGGCCAGCAGCAGCGCCGCCACCCCGTACGCGAGCGTCGCGGTGGCGGTGTGCCCGGACGGGTACCAGCCCCACTGGTCGGCCGCCAGCGGCAGCCCGAACGGGCCGGGCCGCGCGAACCACGCCTTCGCCGGGACCACCAGCAGCGGGATCAGCCCGGCCGTCAGTACCGCGACCGCGCCCGGCAACCACCAGCGTGACACCCCCGCGAGGCGATCCCGCCAAGCGGCCACGGCCCCGCCGAGGAACAGCACCGGCACCGCCGCGGCGCCGCCGCCCAGGTCGGACAGTGCCTTGCCGAGATGGTTGAGCAGGGCGCTGTGCAGCTCGTGCCGGGTCTCCCGGACGGCGCTCCGCGCCCAGCGGTCCAGTCCGAGCAGCGGGCCGTCCACCGCCACCTGCCAGGACACCACCACCAGCACCACCGCGAGCAGCACCGGCACCGCCGGACGGCCGAGGACGCGGGACAGCCGCCCCGGAGCAGGGGGGAGAGCTCCGGGGCGGCTCTGATGATCGCCGTTCCGTGCGTCCCGGGGGGTGTGGGTCGGACGGTCGGTCGATCGGCCTTCGGTGTGTGCCGCCCCGCGGGGGACGGCCTGGTTGTCCTCGCGGCCGGCGTACGGAACCGCCAGTGGCTGGGGCTCGCTGTCCATCTGTGATGACACTACGTCAAGGTCCTTGCACGGCCGAGGAGCTTCAGCGATTCCGCACACCATCTTCACCGCCCCGCAGCCGGCGCCACACGGGGTCCGCATCGGGGTCCGCATCGCCGTTCGAACCGGGGGGTGCACCGGGGTCGCGCGGGGCGGCGCCGAGCCCGGATGCCTGCTCGACCGGCCCGTCCGGCCCGTCCGGCGAAACCGAACGGCCCGTGGGGACGGGCGTCCCCACGGGCCGATCAGCGCTGTCCGGACATCCCTCCGGCGGGTATCGTGCGGCGCCCCTGTACGGCGCCCGGGGCACTGCGGTGCCGTCGACGGCGAGAACCTCAGACGGCGGCGAAAGCGCCCTCGATGATGTCCAGGCCCTCGTTCAGCAGGTGCTCCGGCATGACCAGCGGCGGCAGGAAACGCAGCACGTTGCCGTAGGTGCCGGCGGTCAGCACCACCAGGCCCTCCGCGTGGCACGCCTTGGCGACGGCCGCGGTGACCTCGGCGTTCGCCTCCTTGGTGCCCGGCTTCACCAGCTCGACCGCGACCATCGCGCCGCGTCCGCGGACCTCGCCGATGACGTCGAACTTCTCCTGCATCGCCCGCAGGCGGCCCAGCATGATCTCGCCGATCCGCTGCGCCTTGCCGTTGAGGTCCTGCTCCTTCATGGTCTCGATGGCGCCCAGCGCGGCGGCGCAGGCCACCGGGTTGCCGCCGTAGGTGCCGCCCAGGCCACCCGCGTGCGCGGCGTCCATGATCTCGGCGCGACCGGTCACCGCGGCCAGCGGCAGACCGCCGGCGATGCCCTTCGCGGTGGTGATCAGGTCCGGGACGATGCCCTCGTCGTCACACGCGAACCACTGGCCGGTGCGGCAGAAGCCGGTCTGGATCTCGTCCGCGACGAAGACGATGCCGTTGTCCTTGGCGAACTCCACGATCGCCGGCAGGAAACCCTTGGCCGGCTCGATGAAGCCGCCCTCGCCCTGGATCGGCTCGATGATGATCGCGGCGACGTTCTCGGCACCGATCTGCTTGGTGATGATCTCGATCGCCTGCGCGGCCGCCTCGGCGGCGCAGTTCTCGGCACCGGTCAGCCAGCGGTACGGGTAGGCCACCGGCACCCGGTAGATTTCCGGGGCGAACGGGCCGAAGCCCTGCTTGTACGGCATGTTCTTCGCCGTCAGACCCATGGTCAGGTTGGTGCGGCCGTGGTAACCGTGGTCGAACACCACGACGGCGGTGCGCTTGGTGTACGCGCGGGCGATCTTCACCGCGTTCTCGACGGCCTCGGCACCCGAGTTGAACAGCGCGGTGCGCTTGTCGTGGTCGCCCGGGGTCAGCTCGTTGAGCTGCTCGGCCACGGCGACGTAGCCCTCGTACGGGGTCACCATGAAACAGGTGTGCGTGAAGGCGGCCAGCTGCTCGGACGCCTTGGCCACCACGGCCTCGGCGCTGTTGCCGACGTTGGTCACGGCGATACCGGAGCCGAAGTCGATCAGCGAGTTGCCGTCCACGTCCTCCAGCACGCCACCGTTGGCACGGGACACGTACACCGGCAGGGTGGTGCCGACGCCGGCCGCCACCGCACCCAGCTTGCGGGCCTGCAGCTCCTGCGACTTCGGACCGGGGATCGCGGTGACCAGGCGGCGCTCCTGCGGGAGCGGCGTTGCGGCGCTCATGGGTTTCTCCAGACTTCTCGGCTCGGTGCTTCGCAGGCTACGGCGGGCCTCCCCGGCCGGGCATGCGCCACTCGGTAGCACTGCGCCGTCCGACTTGTCCGGCGCGGCCAGCGCGGGCGACGCGACTACCGGCGGCCCGCACTCCACTACATTGAGCGCGGGCGTGTCGCCGGGGCGGCGGCATGGGTATGGCGGCACCGACGGCGGTCGGGCCGGCGGGCGAGGGAGCGGGGCCGTACATGGGACCGGACGGGGCACAGAACCACGGCGAGCGGACCACCGCCACCCCCTTCACCCCCATGCCCCGCCCACGGCCCCCGGCCCAGCTCCCCTTCGACCTCCCCACCTGGGTCGCCGCCCCCCGCCCCGAAGCCGCCCCGGGCATCTTCCGCCAGGGGCACCGGCAGCTCGACCCCGAACGGGCGGAAGCCGCCAAGGTGCCGACCTGGCCCCTCCTCCTCCGCGCGGGGCTGAACGCGGTGGTCGGGTGGTTGGCCTTCATCTACGGGACCCAGCTGGCTCTGCATCTGATCGTTCTGACGGTGTGGGTGGACCATCCGTCGGGGACTGCAGTGACCGCCGTGGGGCTTTCGGTGAACGTCCTCGTACTTGCCGCCGTGATCAAGGTCTTCGGCCGGATGGGCAGGTGGCCCGAGGTGTGGCGGCGGTATGCGATGCCGCTGCTGTCGCGGACGGTGACGGAGGCGGAGCCCGTCACCGAGGAGGAGGCGGCCGAGGCGGTACGGCAGCGGGACCCCTGGGTGGTGCTGCGGCACGGCGGGGCGGCAGCTGCGGCCGCACGGCTGGACGGCGAGGCGGTCGGGGACGTCGACTACGTGCGGATCCAGCGGGCCTGGGAGTCGGCGCAGGCGGATCCGGCGTTCCTTCCGGCTTTCGTCGACCAGGTGGCGGCCCGCGGTGCGGCGGCGTTCGCGCATCCCTCCGAGGCGCGGGAGCTGCCCGGCCGGGTGGAGCGGCACGATCTGCTGGTGGGCCAGGTGCGGCTGGGCACCGCTCAGGACGTGCCGAAGAACCCGCAGGCCCACCGGGCGGCGGGCTTCGCGCTGGATCCGGCGCTGCTGGGCACGTCACTGCTGGCGGTGGGTCCGGCAGGGACGGGGAAGACGGCCCGGCTGGCCCGGCCGGTGGCCGAAGCGCTCTGTCTGCAGGCGCTGGCCGGCACGGCGTGCGCGGTGGTGATCGGGTCGGCGGACGCGGATCTCGGGCCGGACGCCTGGTACGACGTGGTGATCGCCCCGGGCGAGGCGGGCTCCCGGTACGGGCTCGATCTGTACGGCGCGGCTCAGGATCCGGACGAGGCGGCGGCCCGGCTCGCCGAGGCGCTGTTGCCGGACGAGCTGACCGCGCGTGCGGAGTCGGCCCGGACGGCGCTGCAGCAGATGGTGGGGCCGTTCCACGCCGCGTTCGGCCGGTACCCGGGCGTGCGTGAGCTGCGGGCGCTGCTCGCGGGTGAGCCGGAGGCGTTGGAGGCCCTGGTGAAGGGCTTGAGGGCGGCCGGCCGGCTGACCTCGTACGAGCGGGACCTTCAGCAGCGGGAGCGTCAGCACGGCCGGGCGGACGATCCGGGGGCGCTGCTGGCGGACCGGTTGGCGCTGCTGGACCGGCCGGCCTTCGAGGGGGCGTTCGCGACGGACGGTTCCGGCCGTCCGCCGTTCGCGATGCGGGTGCTGGACCACCCGCTGCGGGTGCTGGTGCGACTGCCCGAGCGCAGTCATCCGGAGGCGGCGCGGATGTTGTCGCGTCTGCTGGTGGGGCAGTTCGTGCAGGCCGCCGGGGTGCGCCAGGACCGTTCGCTGTTCGCCGGCCTGGTGGTGGACGACGCCTCGTCGGCGCTGGACGCCGGGGTCGTGCGCGGGCTGCAGCGGTTGCGCGGGGCGAACGCCGGGGTCGTGCTGCTGCTGCGGACGCTGGTCGATCTGCCGGAGGCGTTGCGGGCGCCGCTGTTCGGGGCCGTGGGATGCCGGGTGGCGTTCCCGGGCATCGCGCCGTGGGACGGCCGGCTGTTCTCCGAGGCCTGGGGCACGCACGTGGTCCGGGAGACGGCGGTGACGCTCGCCCCGGACACCTCGGGCGGTGCGGTTCGGCGGGCCGGGCGGTTGGGGCGGAAGGCGCTGTCGGGGACGACGGCGCAGACCGAGTCGGTGACGACGCGGGAAGTGGAGCGGTTGCGGTGGTCGCCGTCGGATCTGGCGCACGCGCTGCCGGCGGGGCACGCGGTGGTGTCGCTGACGGCGGTGTCGGGGGAGCAGGTGCCACCGCTGCTGGTGGATCTGCGGGGTTGAAGTGGGGATGAAGCTCGCCTTCGAGGAGGATTCGGCAGTGCGGCTTGTCCGGGGCGTCCATAATGAGAGGAGGGAGTTCCCGAGAACCCTCAGCCCTCTTCTCGCCCGGCCGCAACGGCGCGGTCGGGTCGTTCCCCCGAAGGTGCCATGCCCCCCACACTTGCCTCCGTCGTTCGCAACACCTCGCTCCATCTGACGGTCCTCGCCGGTGCGGACCACCTGGAGCGGCCGGTCCGCTGGGTGCACACCAGCGAGCTGGACGACCCGACGCCGTTCCTGGAGGGTGGCGAGCTGCTGCTCACCACCGGTATCAAGCTGGGCCGGACCGCCGCCCGGTTGCAGGCGTACGTGCACCGTCTGGCGGACGCCGGGGTGGTGGGGCTGGGGCTCGGTGTCGGGTTGTCGCACGCCGAGGTGCCGCAGCCGCTGGTGGAGGCGGCCGCGCAGCGCGGGCTGCCGCTGTTGCGGGTGCCGGAGCCGACGCCGTTCATCGCGATCAGCAAGGTGGTCTCGGCGGCGCTGGCCGCGGAGCAGTACGAGGCGGTGACCACCAGCTTCGAGGCGCAGGAGGAACTGACCCGGGCCGCGCTGGGCAAGGACGGTACGACCGCGGTGGTGCGGCGCCTGGCGGCCCGGCTGGGTGGCTGGGCGGCGCTGTACGACGGGTCGGGTGCGCTGTCGGTGGTGGCGCCGGACTGGGCGGCGCGCCGTGCGGGCCGGCTGGCGGCCGAGGTGGACCGGCTGCGGCGGCGGCCGGCGCCGTCGAGTGCGGCTCTGCAGGGGCGGTCGCCGGGGATCGACACGGCGGACGAGGACTACGTGGTGGTCCAGTCGCTGGGCGCGGACCGGCGGGCGCGCGGGTTCCTGGCGGTGGGGACCGAGGACCGGATCACGCCGACCGAGCGTTACGTGCTGAACGCGGCGGTGGCGTTGCTGACGCTGACCCTGGAGCGGTCGCGGGAGCTGCGGCAGGCCGAGGAGAAGATGGGCGCGGCGCTGCTGCGGATGGTGCTGGCCGGCGAGGTGACGACCGCCCGGCAGGTGGCGGCGGGGCTGTTCGGCGGGCTGCCGGAGGGGACGGTCCGGGTGCTGGTGGCCGGGGCCGGCCAGGGGGTGGACGCCGGGGAGGCGCTGGGCGAGCTGGGGGACCGGGCGGAGCAGGCCGGGGCGCGGGTGGCGGAGAAGCTGCTGGTGGCGCGGGAGGAGGGGGCGCACGGGTCTCGGCTGATGGTGCTGGCGCTGGACAACGGCGCGGTGCACCGGGCGTGCCTGGGCACGGTGGAGGAGCACGAGGGCCTGTCGCTGGGCGTCTCGGCGCCGGCCGCGCTGGAGGACGCGGGGACGGCGCACGCGCAGGCGGAGCGGGCGCTGGCGGTGGCGTTGCGGGGTGGGCGGCGTTCGGTGGACCACGAGGAGGTCGGCGCGGGGTCGCTGCTGCCGCTGCTCGGGGAGGACGCCGTGACGGCTTTCGCGGAGGGCCTGTTGCGGCCGTTGCGCGATCACGACCGGACGGCGCGCGGTGACCTGGTGGCCTCGTTGCGGGCCTGGCTGTCCCGGCACGGGCAGTGGGATGCGGCGGCGGCCGATCTCGGTGTGCACCGGCACACGCTGCGGTACCGGATGCGGCGGGTCGAGGAGCTGCTCGGGCGGTCGCTGGACGACACGGACGTCCGGATGGAGCTCTGGCTGGCGCTTCGCTCGGGCGAGGAGTAGCCGCGGCGCCGCTGGACGCGGTGGAGTGGCCGCGGGGGTGAACGCTACGCCGTGGCCAATCCGGTCGGCGCGCCCCCGCCCCTACCCTCGATTCTGGCTCCACGTCCGTGGGGCCCTGAGGATGTCGAGGGAAGGGCCGGTACCACGGTGACCACCACGTACGATTTCTGGCTGGCCGGCCGCCGGGCGAGCGGCGACGCCGACTTCGAGGTGCACAACAGCTGGGACGGCCGTCTGGTCGGCAGGGTGAGCATCCCCACCGAGGCGCAGGTCGAGGAGGCGCTGGACGCCGCCGTGGCCGCGCTGCCCGTGTTCGCCGCGACCCCCGCGCACGTGCGGTCCGCCGCGCTGGACCACGTGGCCCGGCGGCTGGCCGAGCGTACGGAGGAGATCGCCCAGCTGATCACCGCCGAGAACGGCAAGCCGATCAAGTGGGCCCGTGGTGAGGTCGGCCGCGCCGTCTCCGTCTTCCGCTGGGCCGCCGAGGAGGCCCGCCGTACCAACGGCGAGACCATGCGGCTGGACACCGACCCGGGCGGCGTGGGCCGTTTCGCGGTGGTGCGCCGCTTCCCGCGCGGTGTGGTGCTGGGCATCGCGCCGTTCAACTTCCCGCTGAACCTGGTGGCGCACAAGGTGGCCCCGGCGATCGCGGTCGGCGCGCCGATCATCCTCAAGCCGGCCCCGGCGACCCCGCTCTCCGCGATGGTGCTGGGCGAGATCCTGGCCGAGACCGACCTGCCGGCCGGTTCTTGGAGCGTTCTGCCGGTGCCGAACGACCGGATGCCGGCGCTGGTGCAGGACCCGCGTCTGCCGGTGATCTCGTTCACCGGTTCGGACACGGTCGGCTACCAGATCATGGACTCGGTGCCGCGCAAGCACACCACCCTGGAGCTGGGCGGCAACGCGGCGGCCGTGGTGCTCGCCGACTGGTCCTCCGAGGCGGACCTGGACTGGGCGGCCACCCGGATCGCGATGTTCGCGAACTACCAGGGCGGCCAGTCCTGCATCTCGGTGCAGCGGGTGATCGCCGACGCGTCCGTCTACGACGCGCTGGTGGAGAAGGTCGTCGCCAAGGTCGCGGCGCAGGTCACCGGTGACCCGAACGACGACGCGACCGACGTCGGTCCGCTGGTCGACGAGAACGCGGCCCGGCGGGTCGAGTCCTGGGTGGACGACGCGGTCGCCAAGGGGGCCAAGCTGCTCGTCGGCGGCACCCGTGAGGGCGCGACGTACGCCCCGACCGTGCTGGCGGAGATGCCGGCCGACGCGATCCTGGCCAAGGCCGAGGTGTTCGGCCCGGTCCTGTCGCTGCACCGGGTGGAGGGCACCGACGAGGCGTTCGCCGCCGTCAACGACTCGCTGTTCGGCCTGCAGGCGGGTGTGTTCACCCATGACCTGCAGACCGCCTTCCGGGCCCACCGGGAGCTGGAGGTCGGCGGTGTGATCATCGGCGACGCGCCGTCCTACCGCGCCGACCAGATGCCGTACGGGGGCGTCAAGGACTCCGGCGTCGGCCGTGAGGGCGTCAAGTACGCGATGGACGACTACACCGTCGAGAAGGTCATGGTCCTCACCGGTCTCGACCTCTGACCTGACCTGACGACCTGACCTGACGACCTGACCTGACCGACCGGACCTGACCGACCGGTCCGGTCCGGACGTGCGAGGGGCCCGACAGCCTTGTGCTGTCGGGCCCCTCGCACGTCCGGGGAGGAAGGGGTAACGGCGTGGTCAGTCGCGGCCGGCGGCGGCGGCGACGGCCTCCGCGACGGTCGCGTCGCCGGCGGTCAGTTCGAGGGTCTGCCCGGCGGTCGCCGGTTCGTGCAGCAGGGCGGCGAGGACGGCGGCGACGTCCTGCCGGTCGATCGCGCCGCGGCCGGTCGAGGGGGCGAGCCGGACCAGGCCGGTGCCCGGGCCGTCGGTGAGCCGCCCGGGGCGCAGCACCGTCCAGTCCAGCGCGGTGCGCGCCCGGACGGCGTCGTCGGCGGCGCCCTTGGCCCGCAGGTAGGTCTCGAAGACCTCGTCGTCGGGGTACGCCGCCCCGGCGTCGGCGCCCATCGAGGAGACGATCAGGTAGCGGCGGACGCCCGCGAGTTCGGCGGCGTCGGCGAGCAGGACGGCGGCGTCCCGGTCGACGGTGAGTTTGCGGTCGGCTCCGCTGCCCGGTCCGGCGCCGGCCGCGAAGACCACCGCGTCGGCGCCGGTGAGCAGGTCGGCGAGGGCGGCGGGGGTGGCGGTCTCCAGGTCGAGCAGTAGGGGTTCGGCCCCGGCGGCGGCCAGGTCCTCGGCCTGTTCGGGGCGGCGGATGATGCCGGCGGGCCGGTCGCCGTGGTCGGCGAGCAGCCGTTCGAGCCGGAGCGCGATCTGTCCGTGGCCTCCGGCGATGACGGTACGCATGGTTCCGACGGTAGCCCGGGAGTCCGTCCGGTGCCCGGGGAGCCGCCGGGGGATCCCCGGGCGGCCGGGAGCTCCGGAGCCGCGCGGGGACGGCCCGGCGTCCGGGGGAGACGGCCGGGCAGGACACAATGGGCGCATGACTTCGCTCGCCCACCCGCAGCTGCGGTTCACCCCCGAGGTGAACGACCCCTCCGGCCCCCGGGAGCTGGTGATCCTCGGTTCCACCGGTTCGATCGGTACCCAGGCCATCGACGTGGTGCGCCGTAACCCGGACCGGTTCCGGGTGGTCGCCCTGTCGGCGGCCGGCGGCCGGGTGGAACTGCTCGCCGAGCAGGCCCTGGAGCTGGGCGTGCACACCGTGGCGGTGGCCGATCCGGCGGCCGAGCCGGCGCTGCGCGAGGCCCTGGCGGCGAAGGCGGCGGGCCGTCCGCTGCCGGCCGTGCTGGCCGGTCCGGACGCGGCGACCGAGCTGGCGGGCGTGGAGTGCCACTCGGTGCTGAACGGCATCACCGGTTCGATCGGCCTGCGTCCGACGCTGGCGGCGCTGCGGGCCGGCCGGGTGCTGGTGCTGGCCAACAAGGAGTCGCTGATCGTCGGCGGTCCACTGGTGAAGGCGGTGGCCCGGCCGGGTCAGATCGTCCCGGTGGACTCCGAGCACGCCGCGCTGTTCCAGGCGCTGGCCGGCGGCACCCGGGCGGAGGTCCGCAAGCTGGTGGTGACGGCGAGCGGCGGTCCGTTCCGCAGCCGCAGCCGTGCGGAGCTGGCGGGTGTCACCCCGTCGGAGGCGCTGGCGCACCCGACCTGGGCGATGGGCCCGGTCGTCACGATCAACTCGGCCACCCTGGTGAACAAGGGCCTGGAGGTGATCGAGGCGCACCTGCTGTACGACGTGCCGTTCGACCGGATCGAGGTCGTGGTCCACCCGCAGTCGGTCGTCCACTCGATGGTGGAGTTCACGGACGGTTCCACGCTGGCCCAGGCGAGCCCGCCGGACATGCGGATGCCGATCGCGCTGGGCCTGGGCTGGCCGGACCGGGTGCCGGACGCGGCGTCGGCCTGTGACTGGACCAAGGCGGCGACCTGGGAGTTCTTCCCGCTGGACGACGAGGCCTTCCCGGCGGTGGAGCTGGCCCGCGAGGTGGGGACGCTGGGCGGGACGGCCCCGGCGGTCTTCAACGCGGCGAACGAGGAGTGTGTGGAGGCCTTCCTGGGCGGCCGTCTCGCCTTCACCGGAATCGTGGACACTGTTGCGAAGGTCGTGGCGGAGCACGGACAGTACGACGGTGGACGGCCGGCGACGGGAACTTCGCTGACGGTCGAGGACGTCCTGCACGCGGAGGACTGGGCGCGCGCCCGGGCCCGCGAGCTGGCGGCCGGCTGACGCCGGTCCCCGGACCGGACCCGGGTGACGGGGCCGACCGGGACGACCGGTACGACGACAGGATGAGCGGAGTGGCATGACGGAGGAGCAGCAGTGGCAACGGTGATGACGGTGGTCGGCATCCTGGTCTTCGCACTGGGGCTGCTGTTCTCGATCGCCTGGCACGAGCTCGGCCACCTATCCACGGCCAAGCTGTTCGGCATCCGCGTGCCGCAGTACATGGTCGGCTTCGGCCCGACGATCTGGTCGCGGCGCAGGGGCGAGACCGAGTACGGCCTCAAGGCGGTTCCGCTGGGCGGGTACATCCGGATGATCGGGATGTTCCCGCCCGGTGCGGACGGGCGGATCACCCAGCGCAGTACCTCGCCCTGGCGGACGATGATCGAGGACGCCCGGGAGGCCTCGTACGAGGAGGTCAAGGAGGGCGACGAGACGCGGCTCTTCTACACGCGCAAGCCGTGGAAGCGCGTGATCGTGATGTTCGCCGGCCCGTTCATGAACCTGATCCTGGCCTTCGGGCTCTTCCTGACGGTGATGATGGGCTTCGGCGTCCCGATGTCCGTGCCGACCATCGGCACCGTCTCGGAGTGCGTGGTGAAGGCGGGGCAGCCCACCGACACCTGCCCGGCGGACGCGCTGCCGGCGCCGGCGTTCCAGGCGGGGCTGAAGCCGGGGGACAAGGTGATCTCCTTCGACGGCAACCGGATCACCGACTACGAACAGCTCCAGGCCGACATCCGGAAGTCGGCGGACAAGCGGGTGGAGCTGGTGGTGGAGCGGGACGGCAAGGAGCTGACCCTGAACCCCACCATCGCCGTCAACGACGTGCAGAAGTACGACGCCGAGGGCCTGCCGGTCAAGGGCGAGACGGTGCGGGCCGGCTTCCTCGGCTTCACGCCGGCCTCCGGCATCGTCCGGTTGGGCTTCGGGCAGTCCCTCGACCGGATGTACGACATGGCGGAGAACGGGGTGGAGTCGCTGGCGGCGCTGCCCGGCAAGGTCCCCGGTCTCTGGCACTCGGTGGTGGACGGGACGCCGCGCGAGGTCGATTCGCCGATCGGCATGGTCGGGGCGGCGCGGGTGAGTGGTGAGGTGTTCGCGCTCGACATCCCGGGCACCCAGCGGGTCGCCTACTTCGTGAACCTGCTCGCCGGGATCAACCTGTCGCTCTTCCTCTTCAACATGCTGCCGCTGCTGCCGCTGGACGGCGGTCACATCGCGGGCGCGGTCTGGGAGTCGATCCGCCGCCGGTTCGCACAGGTGTTCCGGCGGCCCGACCCGGGTCCGTTCGACGTGGCCCGGCTGATGCCGCTGGCGTACGTCGTGGCCAGCGTGTTCATCGGGTTCACTCTGCTGGTGCTGGTCGCCGACCTGGTGAACCCGGTCAAGATCAGTTAACCCGCCGGGACCGGTGGTGCACGGGTGCCGGTCCCGGTGCCGTACCGTTGGAGCCCGGGTGTGCGATCGTCGGCGCGCCCGGGTTCGGCCGTCTTCGACCGGGCCGACCACACCTCAACCCCGGGGAACCCTGCGCACATGACCGCGATCTCGCTCGGTATTCCGTCTCTGCCGCTCAAGCCGCTCGCCAAGCGCCGTGTCTCCCGTCAGATCATGGTCGGCAACGTACCGGTCGGTGGTGACGCTCCCGTCTCGGTGCAGTCCATGACCACCACCCTGACCTCGGACATCAACGCCACGCTGCAGCAGATCGCGGAGCTGACCGCCTCCGGCTGCCAGATCGTGCGGGTCGCCGTCCCGTCGCAGGACGACGCGGACGCCCTGCCGATCATCGCCAGGAAGTCGCAGATCCCGGTGATCGCCGACATCCACTTCCAGCCGAAGTACGTCTTCGCCGCGATCGACGCCGGCTGTGCGGCGGTGCGGGTCAACCCTGGCAACATCAAGGCGTTCGACGACAAGGTCGGCGAGATCGCCAAGGCCGCCGGGGCCGCCGGCGTGCCGATCCGGATCGGCGTCAACGCCGGCTCGCTCGACAAGCGCCTGCTGGAGAAGTACGGCCGGGCCACCCCCGAGGCGCTGGTCGAGTCCGCGCTCTGGGAGTGCTCGCTCTTCGAGGAGCACGACTTCCGCGACATCAAGATCTCGGTCAAGCACAACGACCCGGTCGTGATGATCAACGCCTACCGCCAGCTCGCGGCCGCCTGCGACTACCCGCTGCACCTCGGTGTCACCGAGGCCGGCCCCGCCTTCCAGGGCACCATCAAGTCGGCGGTCGCGTTCGGTGCGCTGCTCGCCGAGGGCATCGGCGACACCATCCGGGTCTCGCTGTCCGCCCCGCCGGCCGAGGAGATCAAGGTCGGCAACCAGATCCTGGAGTCCCTCGGCCTGCGCGAGCGCGGCCTGGAGATCGTCTCCTGCCCGTCCTGCGGCCGCGCCCAGGTGGACGTCTACAAGCTCGCCGAGGAGGTCACCGCCGGCCTGGAGGGCATGGAGGTGCCGCTGCGCGTCGCCGTCATGGGCTGCGTCGTCAACGGTCCGGGCGAGGCCCGCGAGGCCGACCTCGGCGTCGCCTCCGGCAACGGCAAGGGCCAGATCTTCGTCAAGGGCGAGGTCATCAAGACCGTCCCCGAGTCGAAGATCGTGGAGACCCTGATCGAGGAGGCCCTCAAGCTCGCCGAGCAGATGCAGGCCGCGGGCGTCGAGTCCGGTGCGCCGACCGTCATCGCCGGAGAGTGACCGGCCCTGGTGCCCGGTAGTTCGCCGTTCTTCCGGAAGCGGGGCCGTCCGTGCGCGGACGGCCCCGCGGCCGTAGCCGGGTGGGGCCGGGGAGTAGGGTGCGGCCAGAGTCGTCTCAGTAAGGTGCTGTCTCGATGCTCGATCGAGGTGTGATGCTCCCCAGCTCGTTCCAGGCCGCCCGCGCCCTGGCGACCACTCGCGTACTGGAGCCGTCGGACCTCGCCGACGCTCTCGCGGTGCTCCGCCGGGACCCGGTCGCCAACGCCTTCGTCGCCACCCGGGTGGAGACGGTCGGCCTCGATCCCTGGCGCCTCGGCGGCGAGATGTGGGGCTGGTACGACGAGCGCGGCGAACTCGACGCGCTCTGCTACGCCGGCGCCAACCTCGTGCTGGTCGAAGCCGGACCGCAGGCCGTCCAGGCGTTCGCCGAGCGGGCCCGCCGTCAGGGCCGCCGCTGCTCCTCCGTCGTCGGCCCGGCCGGCCCCACCGCCGCCCTCTGGGCCCTGCTGGAGCGCAGCTGGGGCCCGGCCCGGGAGGTCCGTGCCCACCAGCCGCTGCTGGCCACGGCCGTGCCGTCCGCCGAGATCGCCCCCGACCCGCTGGTGCGGCGGGTGCGGCGGGACGAGGTCGAGACGCTGATGCCGGCCTGCGTGGCGATGTTCACGGAGGAGGTCGGCGTCTCCCCGCTGGCCGGTGACGGCGGGCTGCTCTACCAGGCCCGGGTCGGTGAACTCGTCGCCTCGGGACGCTCCTTCGCCCGCTTCGACGAGGACGGCGAGGTGGTGTTCAAGGCCGAGATCGGAGCGGTCACCGAGGGCGCCTGCCAGATCCAGGGCGTCTGGGTGGCCCCCGGGCACCGCGGTCGCGGCCACTCCGAGACGGGTATGGCGGCCGTCCTCGACATCGCCCTGCGCGAGATCGCCCCGGTCGCCTCGCTCTACGTCAACGACTACAACCTGCGGGCCCGCGCGGCCTACCGCCGGGTCGGCTTCCGCGAGGTCGGCGCGTTCATGAGCGTGCTGTTCTGACCGGCGCCGTGGCACCGGGAACCGCCCGGCGGACCGGCGTCCCCGACCCGGCCCGCGCGCGGGCCGGACGGGTAGTAACGTCCGGGTCATGGATCAGCTGACCGGGGTGACGATCGAGGCCATCGACCTTGCGGCGTGGGCTCCGCAGGCGCTCGATGTCCAGGCTGTGGCGTTCGGGCTGACGCCCGAGGAGGTCATGGTCCGGCTGCACATCGTCGGCCGGCACGCGCAGCAGCCCGGGGTCGTCGCGCTGGGCGCGCTGAGCGGCGGCCGGCTGGTCGGCTTCGGGTACGGCATGCCCAACCGGCGCGAGCACTGGTGGAGTTCGGTGATCGAGCCCTACCTGGTCGCCCGGGGCCACGGCGACTGGCTGGACGGGGTGTTCGCCATCACCGAGCTGCACGTGCTGCCGGAGTTCCAGGGCCGCGGCGTCGGCTCCGCGCTGATCCGCACCCTCTGCGAGCGGTCCGGGCTGGACCGCAGCATCCTCTCCGCGATCGACGCCGAGACGCCCGCCCGCCGGCTCTACCGCGCGCTCGGCTACCGGGACCTCGCCCGCGCGGTGCACTTCCCGAACACCGACCGGCTCTACGCGGTGATGGGCGCCCGGCTGCCGTTGCAGGCACCGACCGGATCGGCTCAGAGCGCGCCCGCGAACTCCAGGTAGAGCTCGGCGTCCGGCCGGCGGTCGGCCGCCAGGGCGCCCAGCCCCAGTTCGACGGCGCGCACGAGGGTCCAGCCGCGCAGCCGCTCCCGGTCGACCTCCAGCGCGTCGGCGAGCTGGTGCAGCCGGCGCCGGACGGCGGCCGGCACGCCCGGCGAGCCGATCAGGGTGTCCGCCCGGTCCAGCGTCAGCCGGGCCAGGTCGTAGGCGCGTTCGCCGGCCAGTGGCCGCGGGTCGATCGTCAGCCAGGGGGCCCGGTCGGCGGCGAGCACGTTGCCGTGGTGGAAGTCGCCGTGCAGCAGGAACTCCTCGGTGGCCGAGGCGGTCAGCCCTTCGGCGGTCTCCAGCGCCTCGGTGACGAGGGGGTCGGCCTCCCCGGCGCCGGGCAGCCCGCGGTGCCGGTGCAGGGCCTCGGCGGTGCCCGCCGTCCGGTCGGCGAGCAGCGGGAAGGGGTGGCCCTCGGGGAGCGGCACCCAGAGCCGGTGCAGCAGGCTGGTCGCCTCCAGCATCGCCTTCGGTTCGGCCAGCGAGCGGAGCGGGATCTCGCCGTGCAGCCGCTCCAGCAGGAGCACCCCCTCGGCGGGGTCGGCCTCCAGCAGCAGGACGGCGCCGCGGCCGGCCCACACGGCGAGGGCGTCGGGTTCGCGGGCGGTCTCTGGGGTCCGGAGACCGATCTTGAGGACGGCGGGGGAGAGGTCGTCGCGGTGGACGTAGGCGACCAGGCTCAGGCTGCCGCCCGGGTCGAGGATCCGCTCCAGCGTGAGGTCCCGGCGGGCGAGTTGCGCCGCCACCCGGTCGGGCAGCTCCGCCACCCAGCGCCGTCCCTCCTCGACCCGGCCGGCGACGACGCTCCGCGCCAGCCACGCGGGGACGCTGATCTGCCCTGGTGCTGCCGACATGCTGGCCTTCCGGTAGCCGTTCCCCCGTGGTGTTACCCGTCCATTGTCGACCATGGGGCCGAAACCGCAGGTCAGTGCTGCGGGCGGGGGTGGGCCGGAGCCGTCCGGGCGGCGGTGAAGGCGCAGGTCGGCGGGGGTGGGGCGACGCACGGCGGCGTGCGGCGGGGACAGGGGGGACAGGCGGGGGACGGGCCCGGACGACGGGGACGGGTCAGGCGGTGGCCGAGGCCGCCGCGGTCGGGGAGGCGCTCCCGGGGGCCGTCGGGGACGCGGTGCCGTCGGGCTCGGGGATGCCGGGGAACGCCGTGGGCGCGGCGCCCCAGCGACGGGCGCGGAGGGCGCACTCGCGCAGCGCGTCGGTGGCGGTGGCCCGCCGGGGGGTGGCGACGGCCGCGACCAGGTCGGCGTAGACGCCGGCGAGCCGGGTCTCGACGTGGGCGGCCAGCCGGGCGGCGCCCGCCGCGTCGGTGACGGCGAACGGCAGCTGGTAGCCGGCCGCCGCGGCACTCGGGGTGGCACCGGCCGCGCCGAGCAGCCGCTGCCAGGCGTCCCGTCGGGCCTGGTGCGCGGCGAGCGCGGTACGGGCGTCGGCGCGCTGCTGGTCGTCGGGCAGGCGGGCGCCGACGACGCCGTAGCCGTAGATCGCGGCGTGCTCGGCGCCGAGCGCGGTCTGGAACGCGGCGACCGCCTCGGTGGCGACGGGCGTGCCGGAAGCCGTCGCGGCGGGTTCGGGGCTGCCGGACCCGGTCGCGGCGGACCCGGTGGGCGGGTCGGTCGGCGCCGGGGCCGGGACGGTCGGCGGAGGGGTGTCCCCGAGGGCGACGGCGTGCAGCACCCCGGCCGTGGAGACCGAGGCGAGCAGCCGGGCCAGCTGCGGGGAGGCGGCGCCGAGGTCGGCCAGTCTGGCCTGGGCGGTCTGCCGCTCCAGCGAGGCGAGCGCGGCGGCGCTGGTCACGGCGGTGCCGGTGGTGCCCGTGGTGCCGGTCGCACCGGGGGAGGCGGATGAGGCGGAGGCGGACGCCGTGGGAGCGGCGGACCCGGAACCGGACGGGCCGGCCACGCCGGACGGGCCGGACGGACTGGACGAGGCCTCCGGCAGTCCGGCGGCCAGCGCGGCCCGGTGCTGGACGACCTCGGCGCGCAACGGCTGGAGCTGCGCCGCCTGCCCGGCGCCGGGCGCGGCGAGCAGCGCGTCGTACCCGGCGAGCAGCGCGTCGGTGGCGGCGACGGCGCGCAGCCGGACGGGCTCGTCCGGGTCGGGGCGGCGGTGCTCGCCGGCGGTGCCGCCGGTACCGGCGTCCGGCCCGTCCGTACAGGCGGTGAGGGCTCCGCCGGCGGCGAGGAGCAGCCCGAGGGCCAGGAAGGTCCGTCGGCTGGGCGGCTGCATCGGCGTCACTCCGGGGCGTGTACGGGAGGACGGCCTGCCCGCCTGCCCTCGTTGGCGTGAATGATTACAGAATCCTCACGTCCCCGGGCGGGGATTGCGTTGCCGGTCGGGGCGCGGGGCCGGTGTGACCTTGCTCGCACCGGGTGCGGGCCGGGCGGGCGCACGGGTCCGGAATCGGTGGTTGGGCGCTTCACCGGTTACGCTTTGGGCCGAGCTGCCGAGACCCGGCGTGCGCCGGACCGGCGCCCGGGAAGGCGGCGCGCCCTTCCGACAACAGCACACGCGGCCGAGGAGTCCACCCGGATGAGCACCACCCACACCGACCGGCTGCGTGCGTTGCTGGAGCCGCTGGCCGCGCAGGCGGGCCTGGACCTGGAGGACGTGAAGGTCACCCGGGCGGGCAACCGCCGGCAGGTCCAGATCGACGTGGACGCCGACGGCGGCGTGGACCTGGACGCCATCGCGGAGTTCAGCCGCGTGGTCGGCGAGGCCCTGGACGAGTCGGACGTGATGGGCGCCGGCGCGTACGTGCTGGAGGTCGGTTCGCCGGGTGCCGAGCGTCCGCTGGGCGCACCGCGGCACTGGATCCGCGCCGAGGGCCGACTGGCCAAGATCAACCTGGTCGACGGCGGGGAGATCGTCGCCCGGGTGCTGTCGGCCGACGAGGACGGCGCACGGGTCGAGGTGCAGCCCGTGAAGGGCCGCGGCCGGCCCAAGGAGCGCCGTCTGGAGTACACCGAGGTCGACCGGGCGCGCGTCCAGGTGGAGTTCAACCGCAAGGACCAGCAGCTTCTCGACGAGACCCCGGACTTCGCGGACGACGCGGACGACGCCCTGGCGGGCGACTCCTCGGAGGAGGGGGACGACGGTGCGCAGTGACGACCTTCGCACCGACCGCACCATGATGAACGTGACGAAAGACGAGGAGGCGTAGCCGTGGACATCGACATGAGTGCCCTGCGCGCGCTGAGCAGCGAGAAGAACATCCCCTTCGACCTGGTGGTCGAGTCGATCGAGTCGGCCCTCCTCACCGCGTACCACCGCACCGAGGGCTCGCGCCGCCGGGCCCGGGTCGACCTGGACCGCAGGTCCGGCCACGTGACCGTGTGGGCCACCGAGGACCCGGCGGAGCTGGACGAGGGCGTCGAGCCCAAGGAGTTCGACGACACCCCGAACGGCTTCGGCCGGATCGCGTCCAGCATCGGCATGCAGGTGATGCTGCAGCGGCTGCGCGACGCCGCCGACGACCAGACGTTCGGTGAGTACGCCGGCAAGGAGGGCGACATCGTCACCGGTGTCGTCCAGCAGGGCAACGACCCGAAGAACGTGCTGGTCGACATCGGCAAGCTGGAGGCCATCCTGCCGCCGCAGGAGCAGGTCCCGGGCGAGGACTACCGGCACGGCACCCGGCTCAAGTGCTACGTCGTGGCGGTCCGCCGGGGCGTCCGCGGTGCGTCGGTGACGCTGTCCCGGACCCACCCGAGCCTGGTCAAGAAGCTGTTCGCGCTGGAGGTCCCGGAGATCGCGGACGGCAGCGTGGAGATCGCGGCGATCGCCCGCGAGGCCGGCCACCGCACCAAGATCGCGGTCTGGTCGCGCCGCCAGGGCCTGAACGCCAAGGGCGCCTGCATCGGCCCGATGGGCTCCCGGGTGCGCGCGGTGATGGGCGAGCTGCACGGCGAGAAGATCGACATCGTCGACTGGTCGGAGGACCCGCGCGAGATGGTCGCCGCCGCGCTGTCCCCCGCGCGGGTGACGAGCGTGGAGATCGTGGACCTCCAGCAGCGCTCCGCACGGGTGATCGTGCCGGACTACCAGCTGTCGCTGGCGATCGGCAAGGAAGGGCAGAACGCCCGCCTCGCCGCCCGTCTCACCGGCTGGCGGATCGACATCCGTCCGGACACCGAGGGCCAGCCCGAGGGCCGTTCCGAGGCCGGCGACCGGGCCGGTGACTGACCGCGGTTCTGCCGGCCGGTCGGTACCGCACGAGCCCCCCGCGGATCCTCCCCGGATCGGCGGGGCGGCGCCATGTCCCTCCGGAGGGGTAGACTTGCCTTCGTCTGGCCGGACGCACGTCCGAGCACGCCCGGAACGCACCTGCGTGGGCTGCCGAAAGCGCGCGGCCAAGCACCTGCTGTTGCGTGTCACGGCGGTCGAGGGCGTCTGCGTCCCCGATCCCCGTGGCGCACTGCCGGGCCGGGGCGCTCACCTGCACCCCGAACCGGCCTGCCTCGACCTCGCGGTCCGCAGACGGGCGTTCCCCCGGGCCTTCCGGCTCCAGGGCACGCTCGACACCGAGCGGATCCGCGAGTACCTCGGGGAACGGGCGGGCGACACCCCGGAGCCCTGAGCTTCCCAGGCCAGGTCCGGTGGGGCACCCCCTCGTCACGGCCGCCGCTCGCGCGGCGGAGAACCACCGCAACAAGCACGGCGGGCGGGCAGCCGCACGCCGTGCCACCAGTCAGGTACCTCGCGATGTGGAAGTAGGTCGAGATTGCGATGAGCACTCGATGAGTACGCGATGAGTACGCGATGGGTACGCCCATGAAGTAGCGACGGTCCGGCGGACGAGACACCCCGGACTCATAGATCAGGAGTGAAGTGGCTAAGGTCCGGGTTTACGAACTCGCCAAGGAGCTCGGTTTGGAGAGCAAGGCCGTGATGGCCAAGCTCACCGAGTTGGGTGAGTTCGTCCGTTCGGCGTCCTCGACCATCGAGGCGCCGGTCGTACGCAAGTTGACTGACGCGCTGGGAGTGGCCCCCACCGGTGGGGGCTCCGCTGCCAAGCCGGGCCCGCGGAAGCCCGCGGCGCCCCAGCCCACCGGTGGCGCCGCCGCCGGTGCGGCCGCACCCAGGCCGGGTGGGCCCACCCCGGGACCGCGCCCTGCCGCGACCCCGGGTCCCCGTCCGGCCCCGGCCGCCGCGGCTCCCGCCGCCCCGGCCGCCCCCGCAACCCCCGCCGCCGCGCCCAAGCCGGCCGGCGCCCCCGCTCCGGGCCCGCGCCCGGCGCGTCCGGCCGCTCCCGCGGCCCCGGCCGCCCCGGCGGCCGAGTTCTCCTCGCCCGCCCCGGTGTCCGGCGAGACCCAGGCCCCGCGCCCGGCCTCGCAGGCCCCGCAGGCCCCGCGTTCGGCGGGTGCCCCGGCCGGTGGCGGCAGCGCCCCCGCCGGTGGCAGCGCCCGTCCGGGCCCGCGTCCGGCCGGCCCGCGTCCGGGCAACAACCCGTTCACCTCGGGCAGTGCGACCGGCATGGCCCGCCCCGGTGACCGTCGTCCGGCCGCGCCCGGTGCGCGTCCGGCCGGTCCGGGTGGCCAGGGCGGCGACCGTCCGCGTCCCGGTGGCGACCGTCCGGCCCGTCCGGGTGCCGGTGCTCCCGGTGGTGGCGCTCCCCGTCCGGGTGGCGACCGTCCGCAGCGTCCCGGTGGCGCTCCCGGTGCCGGTGGTGCCCCGCGCCCCGGCGGTGACCGTCCGCAGCGTCCCGGTGGCGCTCCCGGTGCCCCGGGTGCCGGTGCCCCCCGTCCGGGTGGCGCCCCGCGTCCCGACGGCATGCCGCGTCCGGCCGGCCCGCGTCCGACCCCGTCGGGCATGCCGCGTCCGAACCCGGGCATGATGCCGCAGCGTCCGGCCGGTCCGGGCCCGCGTCCCGGCCCCGGTGGCCGTGGTCCGGGTGGCCCCGGTGGCCGTCCGGGTGGTCCGGGTGGTGCCGGTGGCGCCCGTCCCGGTTTCGCCGGTCGTCCGGCAGGTCCGGGCTCGCGTCCGGCCGGTGGCGGCTTCGGCGGCCCCCGTCCCGGTGGCGGTGCCCCGGGTGGCGGCGGCGGTTTCGGCCCGCGTCCGGGTGGCTTCGGCGGCCGTCCCGGTGGCCCGGGTGCCCGTGGTGGCACGCAGGGTGCCTTCGGCCGTGGCCCCGGTGGCCGTCCGGCCCGTGGTCGCAAGTCGAAGCGGGCGAAGCGCCAGGAGTACGAGGCCATGCAGGCCCCGTCCGTCGGCGGTGTGATGCTGCCTCGCGGCAACGGTCAGACCGTTCGCCTGTCGAGCGGCGCCTCGCTGATGGACTTCGCGGAGAAGATCAACGCCAACCCGGCCGCGCTCGTCTCCGTCATGTTCAACCTCGGTGAGATGGTCACCGCGACCCAGTCGGTCTCCGACGCCACGCTGCAGCTGCTGGCGGACGAGATGGGCTTCGTCCTGGAGATCGTCAGCCGGGACGACGAGGACCGCGAGCTGCTGGAGTCGTTCGACATCGACTTCGGTGCCGACGAGGGCGACGAGGACCAGCTGGCCGCGCGCCCGCCGGTCGTCACCGTCATGGGTCACGTCGACCACGGTAAGACCCGACTGCTGGACGCGATCCGCAAGTCGAACGTGGTGGCCGGCGAGGCCGGTGGCATCACCCAGCACATCGGTGCCTACCAGGTGGCGACGACGGTGAACGGCGAAGAGCGCCCGATCACCTTCCTCGACACCCCGGGTCACGAGGCGTTCTCCGCCATGCGTGCCCGTGGTGCCAAGTCCACCGACATCGCGATCCTGGTGGTCGCGGCCAACGACGGTGTCATGCCGCAGACGGTCGAGGCGCTCAACCACGCCAAGGCCGCGGGTGTGCCGATCGTGGTCGCCGTCAACAAGATCGACGTCGACGGCGCCGACCCGACCAAGGTCCGCGGTCAGCTGACCGAGTTCGGTCTGGTGGCCGAGGAGTACGGCGGCGACACCATGTTCGTCGACATCTCCGCGCGCCAGGGTCTCAACATCGACCAGCTGCTGGAGGCCGTGGTCCTCACCGCGGACGCCTCGCTCGACCTGCGGGCCAACCCCGACCAGGACGCGCAGGGCATCGCCATCGAGGCCCACCTCGACAAGGGCCGCGGCGCCATGGCGACCGTGCTCGTGCAGCGCGGTACCCTCCGCGTCGGCGACTCGATCGTGGTCGGCGACGCCTACGGCCGCGTCCGCGCGATGCTGGACGAGAACGGCAACAGCGTCGCCGAGGCCGGCCCGTCCCGCCCGGTGCTGCTGCTCGGTCTGACCTCGGTGCCCCGCGCCGGCGACAGCTTCATCGTCGTCGACGAGGACCGCACCGCCCGCCAGATCGCCGAGAAGCGCTCGGCCCGTGACCGCAACGCCGCCTTCGCGCAGCGTCGGGTCCGGGTGTCCCTGGAGGACCTGGACAAGGCCATCGCCGCCGGCTCCATCGAGCAGCTCAACCTCATCATCAAGGGTGACGTCTCCGGTTCGGTCGAGGCCCTTGAGGACGCCCTCGTCAAGCTGGACGTCGGCGAGGAGGTCGAGCTCCGGGTCCTGCACCGCGGTGTGGGTGCCATCACCGAGTCCGACGTGGACCTGGCGATGGGCTCGGACGCCATCATCATCGGCTTCAACGTGCGCGCGGAGGGTCGTGCGCGCGCCGCGGCCGACAAGGAAGGCGTGGACGTCCGGTACTACTCGGTCATCTACCAGGCGATCGAGGAGATCGAGAACGCCCTCAAGGGCATGCTCAAGCCGGAGTACGAGGAGGTTCGCCTCGGCTCCGCGGAGATCCGCGAGGTGTTCCGCTCCTCCAAGTTCGGCAACATCGCCGGTGTCCTGGTCCGCGAGGGCCTGCTGCGCCGCAACGCCAAGGCCCGCCTCATCCGCGACGGCAAGGTCGTGGCGGAGAGCCTCACCATCGAGGGTCTGCGCCGCTTCAAGGACGACGCGACCGAGGTCCGCGAGGGCTTCGAGGCCGGTGTCACGCTCGGTTCGTTCAACGACATCAAGGTCGAGGACGTCATCGAGACCTACGAGATGCGCGAGAAGCCGCGCGCGTAAGCGAGTGGTGTCCGGGGCCGGTCGGCGGGTGGAATTCCCGTCGACCGGCCCCGGTCTCGCTGTGTAGGGTCCTCGTAGACCAGCCCGCTCCCGGGCTGTCACCGAGGCCTTCAGGTCGGCTGGACCTGTCACACATGTTCGTGGGAACACTCACCTTCGACCTGCTGCTGGGCGACGTCCACTCGCTCAAGGAGAAACGGTCGATCGTACGGCCCATCGTGGCCGAACTGCAGCGCAAGTACAGCGTGTGCGCTGCCGAGACCGGGAACCAGGATCTGCACCGCAGGGCCGAGATCGGCCTCGCGGTGGTGTCCGGCGAAGCCGGGTACGTCACCGAGATCCTGGACAGCTGTGAGCGGTTGGTCGCCGGCCGCCCCGAGGTTCAGCTGCTCTCCGCCAGGAGGCGCTACCACAACGACGACGACGAATGAGATCTGCGGAGCAGACCGGCGCGAGTCGCCGTTCTCACACAGATCAGGACCGAGAGCGCCCACAAGGCTGGGCGCGGGCCGGTACTTTGGGGCTGGGGCCCCGACGGGCGCGCAACATGCCCGACCACCCGGCCCACTGCACGAGGAGGCAACGTGACCGACACCGCAAGGGCGCGCAAGCTCGCCGACCGCATCCAGGTGGTCGTCGCCCAGACCCTGGAACGGCGGATCAAGGACCCCCGGCTGGGGTTCGTGACCATCACCGACGCACGGGTGACCGGCGACCTGCGCGAGGCCACCGTCTTCTACACCGTCTACGGTGACGACACCGAGCGCGAGGCCACGGCCGCCGCGCTGGAGAGCGCCAAGGGCGTGCTCCGCTCCGAGGTCGGCAAGCAGACCGGGGTGCGCTTCACCCCGACGCTGACCTTCATCGCGGACGCACTGCCGGAGAACGCCCGGAACATCGACGACCTGCTCGACCGGGCCAGGGCCATCGACGCGGCGGTGCGCACCACCGCCGCGGGCGCGGTCTACGCCGGTGACGCGGACCCGTACAAGGTTCCGGCGTCCGAGCGTGACGACGAGGACGAGTAGTCATGGCGGGTGAGCCGGCGGAGGCCGGTTCGACAACCGGCACGACCACGGCCGGTACGGCCACGGGGGCATCCTCCACCGACACGGTGGAGGGTGCCCTCGCGGTGCTTCCGGGACCGCGTGCCGAGGAGAGCGGTTTCGAGCTGGTGTGGCAGCAGGTGGTCGCGGAGATCGGGCGGGCCCGCTCCGTCGACCTGATCTGCCACATCTGCCCGGACGGCGACGCGCTCGGTTCCGCCCTGGCGGCCGGGCTGGCGCTGCGCGGCCTCGGCAAGGAGGTGCGGGTCTCCTTCGGTGACGACCCGCAGGTCGTGCCCGAGTCGCTGGCCTTCCTGCCCGGCCGGGAGCTGATCGTGCCGGCCTCCGAGGTGCCCGAGGCTCCGGACCTGGTGCTCTGCTTCGACGTCGCCGCGGAGAGCCGGCTGGGGCTGCTGCACGGGAAGGCCTTCGCGGCGCCCGTGCTGGTGGTCTTCGACCACCACGCCTCCAACCCCGGGTTCGGAACCCACCAGTTGATCGACCCGGGTGCCCCGGCCACCGCCGTCCTGGTGGACGAGCTGCTGCGCCGGCTCGGCGTCGAACTCGACCAGGACCTGGCCACCTGCCTCTACACCGGGGTCGCCACCGACACCGGCTCGTTCAAGTACCGGGCCACCACGCCCGCCACCCACGAACTCGCCGCGCGGCTGCTGGCCACCGGCATCCGGCAGGACCTCATCTCGCGGCAGCTGTGGGACACCTCCTCCTTCGGCTACCTCAAGGTGCTGGCCGGTGCGCTCGACCGGGCCGTCTACGAGCCGGCCGCGGCCGGCGGGCTCGGCCTGGTGTGGACCTGGGTGCCCTACCAGGACCTGGTGCTGTTCAGTGTCACCGTCGAGGAGATCGAGGGCCTGATCGACATCCTGCGCCGCCCGGCCGAGGCCGAGGTGGCGCTGGTGCTCAAGCAGGACCCGGACGGCACGCTGCGCGGCTCCTCGCGCTCCAAGGGCGCGGTGGACGTCGCGGCGGCCTGCACCGCGCTCGGCGGCGGCGGGCACACCTTCGCGGCCGGTTTCTCCGTCCGGGAGGATGTCACCGCGGTGGTGGAGCGGTTCCGGGGCGCGCTGCGGCCCGTGTGACCGGCCGCCGTGGGGACGGCGCGCGGGGCGCCGGGGGGCGGTCCGGCACGGCCGGCCCGTTCGGCCGGCCCGGACGCGGCCCGTCCCGTGTAGTTGACCATCCTTAGAGAAAGAACTTGATGAAGCGCAAAGGCACCGGTCCGGACGGCCTGGTCATCGTCGACAAGCCGGAGGGCATCACCTCGCACGGGGTGGTCGCCAAGCTGCGGTGGTTGGCCGGGACGCGGAAGGTCGGCCACGCCGGCACCCTCGACCCGATGGCCACCGGCGTGCTGGTGATCGGGGTCGAACGGGCCACCCGGCTGCTCGGCCACCTGATGCTCACCGCCAAGACCTACGAGGCCACCGTCCGGCTCGGTCAGACCACCGTCACCGACGACCGGGAGGGCGACGTCACCGCCTCCGCCCCGGCCGACGCGGTGCGCCGGGAGGACATCGACTCCGGGATCGCCGCCCTCACCGGCGAGATCATGCAGGTGCCGTCCAAGGTCAGTGCGATCAAGATCGACGGCAAGCGGTCGTACGCGCGCGTGCGCGAGGGCGAGGACTTCGAGCTGGCCGCCCGACCGACCACGATCCACTCCTTCACCGTCCACGAGCAGCGCGCCGCCGTCGCCGAGGACGGCACGCCGGTGATCGACCTGGACGTCACCGTGGAGTGCTCCTCCGGCACCTACATCCGGGCGCTGGCCCGCGACCTCGGAGCGGCGCTCGGCGTCGGAGGCCACCTGACCGCGCTGCGGCGCACCCGGGTCGGCCCGTACGGGGTGGAGTCGGCGCGGACCCTGGAGGAGCTGGAGGAGGCGGTCACCGGGGGCTCCGACGGCTCCGGCGCGCCGCTGGAGGTGCTGCCGATCGGGGAGGCCGCCGCGGCGGCCTTCCCGCGCTGGGACCTCGACGCCGACCAGGCGAAGCAGCTGTCGCACGGCGCCCGGCTGAAGGCACCGGGCCTGGACGTGGACGGGCCGATCGCGGTGTTCGGGCCGGACGGCGGGTTCCTCGCGCTGGTGGAGGAGAAGGGCGGCCAGGCCAGGCCGGTCGCCGTCTTCGTGGGCTGAGGACGGCCCGGGGCCGGGCCCCGGACGCGCCGGGTCCTCGGGCTCGGGGCTTCCGGGGTTCCGTGCTTTCCGGCCACGGTCTCTCGGCGGCAGGTCGTGCGAGGCGGAGGGGGCGGGCGGAGGGGGCGGGCGGGGGCGCGCAGGGGTTCGTACCGCCCGGAGTTCACCCGCACGAGGGAGCGCGCGAGGTGAACGGCAGTCGTGAACGGCGTGGGTGTGGTCGGCCCGCACCCGGGCCGGGCAGGCTCCCGGGCGGCGGACAGGTCGCCGCGACGAGTCCACTCCGGGGCCGGCCGGCCCTGCCGGGAGGGGCTGCTCGATGCCGGGACTGCTGGGCTTCCTGGGCTTGCCGGCGGACGACGGGGCGGCGGGCGACACCGGCCACCGGCTGCTGCGGATCCGCGACCGGGACGGGCGCCCGCGCGGACTCGGCTTCGTGGTCGACCTGCGGGGCACCGTCCTCACCGCCCACGAGACCGTCGAGGGACTCGACCGGATCGTTCTGCACACCCCCGGCGGCCAGACCCGGGTCCTCGGCCCGGACCACGTCCGGCCGCTGCCCGGGTACGGCCTCGCCCTGCTGCGCACCGACGCGGTCGGCGGTGTCCCCGTGCCGCCGCTGCCGGTCACGGCGCCCCCCGCGGCGCAGGCCGGGGACGTCCTGCTGGTGCCCGTACCGGTCTGGGCGGACGGCCGCCCCGACGGGCGGACGGTGCTGCTGCGCTGCGGCGTCGCCGAGACCACCGGGGCCCTCTACGCGCGGGCGGGCGGCTGTCACCTGATCGCCGGCGCGCTGCTGCTCGACGTGCCGCCGCCCGGCGACGCGGCGGTGGTGCCGGCCGGCGCGCCCGTCCTGGACGCCCGCACCGGCGCGGTGGTCGCGGTGGTCGCCCCCGCGCTGCGGGCCCCCGGCCGGCCCGGGGCACCCGTCGCCGTACCGGTGGCGGGGCCGGGATCCGGCCCGGGTGCGGCGGGTGCGGGAGCGGACACCGGGTACGGCGGGTCGGAGTTGGCCGAGGTACTGGCCCGCAACGCGGCCGGGGTGCCCGCCTACGGCGGCGCGCTCAACCTGGCCGGGGTGCTGCGGCTGGCCGCGGCCCAGCTGGCCGCCGCCGGCGCCGGGCCGGGCCGGGTGGCCGGGCTGGCGGCCGACCGGGTGGACCGGCCGGACGGGCTGGGGGAGTGGCCCGGTGACGGCGAGGACGGCGGCGCCGCCGGTGACGGTCCGGACGGGTGGGCCGGTCCACCCGGGGGCCCGGCGGGGGTGGGGATCGTCGCGCTGGTCGGGGCGCCCGGGTCGGGGCGGAGCACCGAGCTGGCGGCCCTCGCCGTGCGGCGCGGCGGCGGGGAACGGCCCCGGCCCACGCTGTGGCTGCGCGGCGCCGATCTGGGCGCCGGGGACGCCTCGCTCGCGGAGGCCGTGGAGCGGGCGTTCGCCGGGGCGGCCGAACCGGGCACACCGCCGCCGGGACCGGGCACGGCGGCCGGGCTCTGCGCGGCGGCCGGGCGGCCGTTGCTGGTGGTGCTGGACGGGCCGGAGGAGGCGCCGGTGCCGCTCGACGCCGACTGGCTGCGGGTGACCGCGCGGTGGCTGGCTGCCTGCGGCGCGCGGTTGCTCACGGCCTGCGGGGACGAGGCCTGGGAGCGGCTGGCGCCGGGCGGCGGAACGGGGGACTTCCTGGTCCCGGTGGGCGGAGCGGCGGCCCGGTACGGCGGGTCGCCGCCGTCCTCCCCCGCCGTCCGGGTGGCCGTCCGCCGGCTGGGGCCGCTCCCGGCCGAGGCGGCGGACCGGGTCCGGCGGCGGTACGGGCTGCCGCCGGGGTGGCCGGAGGAGGCGGACGCCCGTCACCCGCTCGCGGTCCGGTTGGCCGGGGAGCTGTGGGCCGAGGGCCTGCGGGGGGAGCCCGCCCGGCGGGGCGAGCTCTTCGGCGCCCGTCTCGACCTGTGCTGCCTGCGGGTGGCGCAGCGGCTCGCCGAGGACGGGCGGCCCCGCCGGTCGGGAGCCCACCGCAGGGGTGCCGTCCGCCGGGCGGGGCACGGGCGGGTGCGGCGGCTGGCGGCGGCGGTGGCCGGCCGGGTGCACGAGGCGGCCCGGCGGATGCTGGGCGCCGAGCAGGGCGGGCTGGGCCGGGCGGTGTTCGAGGAGCTGTTCCCGGTGGCCGGCGGCTGGGCGGCGGCGGTGCTGGCGGAGGGGCTGTTCGTGCCGGCCGGACCGGGCTACCGGTTCGCGCACGGCGAGTTCGCCGACTGGCTGCAGGGGCGGCACCTGGACCTGGACGAGGCACTGCGGCTGCTGCTCGGCGAGACCGAGGACACCCGCCCGGCCGGCGAGGTCCGGACGGTGTCCCGCTCCCGGGTCGGTCCCGTGGCCGCCGCGCTCCGGCGGATCGCCGACACCTGGGGCGCGCCGGCGCTGGACCCGTGGCTGCACCGGATCTGGCGGGCGCTGGACCTGCGCCCGCCCGGCAGCGAACCCGGCTGGTGGGCCGGGCGGTTGCTGATCGCCGGTCTGGCCGCCAGCCCCGATCTCGCCGAGCACCGCGCCCTGCTCGACCAGCTGGCCGACCGGATCGTCGAACGCGCCGCGGCCGAGGGCGGGTTCGAGCGTCTTCCGGAGGCCGGGCTCGGCCGGTTCGGCCCGGACTTCTGGACCGGCCTGCGCCTGCCCGTCGAGCGTGAACTCGCGCTGTACCGAAGGCTGGTGGCCGCCGACGGCCCCGGCCGGGGCTTCCTCGCGGCGACGGCCGACCGGCTGCGTGCCGACCCGGCGGGCACCCTCCCGCTGCTCTGCGCCTGGTTCGACGACCCGCGGGGCCTGCCCGTCCGCCCCGGCAGCACCGTCGCGGACCTCGTCCACGATCTGCTGTACTCCCACCGTGCCCTGGCCCTGGACGAGTTGACCGAGGCGCTGGCCGGCGCCGCGCATCCGAGGGCGGACGCGCTCCTCGCCGTCCTGGCCGTCGAGGAGCCCTCGGCGCTCTGCCGGGCGGTGGACCGCTGGAGCCACGACCGGCGCCCCGAGCGCCATGTCGCCGCCGCCGTGCACGCGCTGCGCACCGCCCCGCACGCGAGCGGCGCCGGGCCGGAGCTGCTGCGGTTCACCGCGCTGACCCTGCTGGCCCGGGAGGACGAGCCGGCCCTGCACGGCGCCGCGCTCGCCCTGCTGGTCCGGGACGGGCGGACCCGGACGGCCCACCTCCCGGCGGCGCTGGCCGCGTACCGGCGAGGGGAGGACCGCTTCCTCACCGCGGCGGCGCTGGCGCCGGCCCTGGAGAGCGACCCGGAGCCGGTCCTCGCCGCCCTCGCCGCCCGGTTGGGCGGGCCGGAGGGGGCAGCGGGTCGGACGGGTCCGGCAGGCCGGGCGGATGAGGCGGGTCGGGCGGCCCCGGTCGCCGGGACGCTCCGGGTGCTGGCGGACGCCCGGGCACCCCTGGCCGTCCGGCGGGGCGCCGAGCTGGTGGCCCGGTTGCTGCGCGAGCGTCCGGCCCTGGCCGGGCCGGTGGCGGTCGACTACCTCGGCCGCAGGCTGGCGGGCGGGGCCGTCGAGGGCGCGGCCGCCCGGCTGGAGCTCCGGGTGCTCCTGAGCAGTGGTCTGGCGGCCCGGGCGGTGGCCGTCCGGCGGCCGTTCGCCGAGGTGCTGTCCCGCCCGGTGGCCGACCCGGTGGCGGACGCCCTGCGCTGTGAGCTGCTGGACACCCTGCTGGCCACCGAGGGCGATCCGGAGGTGCTGGCCGCCGCCGTGGCCGCGCTCGCCGAGCACTGCGCGGCCGAGCGGCCGGTCAGGGCCCGGGCCGTCCTGGTGCGGGCGGCGGCCGGGCTGCCGGACGCGGACGGGCTGCTGGTCCGCTGCGCCGGCGGGTCGGCGGCGCTCGCGCTGCTGCTGGCACGGTGGCCGGCGGACGGCAGGCCCGCCCGCCCCGCCGGTCCCCGCCTGGACCGGCTGCGCGACCTGGTGGCGGCGGGCCGGGACCCGCGGGACGCGGCTGCCGAGGCCGGGCGGGGGGCCGGCCCGGGGTCCGGGACGGGGTCGCTTCGTACACCCGGCACCGGGGCCCGGCACCCGGCGGTGCGTCCAACCCGCCTTCCGGTGCCGAACTCGGGACAGGCGCATGGCACGCTATAGGGGTTCGGGTTTTGAGCGTTTGAGCGTACAGAAGGTACGCGTCGTACGGAACAAGGAGCGGTCAGGGTGCAACGCTGGCGTGGCCTGGAGGAGATCCCCGGTGACTGGGGACGCAGCGTCGTCACCATCGGCTCGTTCGACGGAGTGCACCGTGGGCACCAGCTGATCATCGGCCGGGCGGTCGAGCGCGCCCGCGAGCTCGGGGTCCGGTCGGTCGTGGTCACCTTCGACCCGCACCCGAGCGAGGTGGTCCGTCCGGGCAGCCACCCGGCGCTGCTGGCCCCGCAGCCGCGCCGCGCGGAGCTGATCGAGGCGCTCGGCGTGGACGCCGTCCTGGTGCTGCCGTTCACCACCGAGTTCTCGAAGGAGTCCCCGGAGGAGTTCTTCCGGCAGGTGCTGGTGGACGCGCTGCACGCGTGCCTGGTCGTCGAGGGGCCGAACTTCCGGTTCGGCCACCGGGCGGCCGGCAACGTCGCGCTGCTGGCCGAACTGGGCCGGTCGGCCGACTGCGGCGTCGAGGTCGTCGACCTCCGGGTGCGCGGGGCGGCGGGCGACGGCGAGCCGTTCTCCTCGACCCTGACCCGCCGGCTGGTCGCCGCGGGCGACGTGGCCGGGGCCGGCGAGGTGCTGGGCCGTCCGCACCGGGTGGAGGGCGAGGTGGTGCGCGGCGCGCAGCGCGGCCGTGAGCTGGGCTACCCGACCGCCAACGTGGACACCGTGCCGCACAGCGCCGTCCCGGCCGACGGGGTGTACGCGGGCTGGCTGACGGCCGACGGCGAGCGGATGCCGGCGGCCATCTCGGTCGGCACCAACCCGACCTTCGACGGCACCGCCCGGACCGTCGAGGCGTACGCCATCGACCGGGTCGGGCTGGACCTCTACGGGCTGCACGTGGCCGTCGAGTTCCTCGTCTACCTGCGCGGGATGGAGAAGTTCGACTCGATCGAGGCGCTGCTGGACCGGATGGCCGACGACGTGAAGCGGTCGCGCGAGCTGACCGACGCCGGCTGACCCGCCGGATCCGCGCGCAAGGGCCCGCCGACTCCGGTCGGCGGGCCCTTGCGCGCGGTGCGTTCCCCTACTGCTGTTGCTGGGGCGGTGCGGGCGGCGGCGGGTAGCCGTACCCGGCGGGCGGCGGCTGCTGGCCGCCGTCGGGCTGGGGGTAGCCGTATCCACCGCCCGGCGGCGCGGGCTGCTGCGGCTGCTGCCACTCCGGCGCCGGCTGGGGCGGACCCTGCGGCGGGTAGCCGTAGCCGGCCGGCGGCGGGGTCTGGCCCGGCTGCGCCCAGGGAGCACCGGGGACGGGCTGGGGGCCCGGCTGCTGCCACGGTTGCACCGGCTGCTGGTGCGGGTACGGCTGCTGCTGCGGGTCCGGGTGGAGCGGGCCGGGCTGCTGGGCCGGCTGCTGCTGCGGGGCGTAGGGCTGCGGTGCGGCGGCGTACTGCTGTGCGCCCGGGTGCTGCCAGCTCGCCTGCTGGGCCGCGGCCTGCTGGGCGCGGACGATGTCCTCGGCGACCAGCGCGGCGAGGTCGAAGTACGCCTCGCGGACCTTGGGCCGCATCATGTCGAGGTTGACCTCGGCGCCGGCCGCCAGGCTCTCGTCGAACGGCACCACGACCACGCCCCGGCAGCGGGTCCGGAAGTGCGCGACGATGTCCTCGACCTTGATCATCTTGCTGGTCTCGCGGACCCCGGAGACCACGGTGATCGAACGCTGCACCAGATCGGCGTAGCCGTGCGCGGAGAGCCAGTCCAGCGTGGTCGAGGCGGACGAGGCGCCGTCCACGCTGGGGGTGGAGACGATGATCAGCTGGTCGGCGAGGTCCAGCACCCCGCGCATCGCGCTGTACAGCAGGCCGGTGCCGGAGTCGGTCAGGATGATCGGGTACTGGCGGCCCAGCACGTCGATGACCTGCCGGTAGTCCGAGTCGTTGAAGGTCGTCGAGACGGCCGGGTCGACGTCGTTCGCCAGGATCTCCAGGCCCGAGTGCAGGTCCTGCGAGGTGAACTGACGGATGTCCATGTAGCTGCGCAGGTGCGGGATGGCCGTCACCAGGTCGCGGATGGTCGCGCCGGTCTGCCGCTTGACCCGGCGGCCGAGCGTGCCGGCGTCCGGGTTGGCGTCGATCGCGATCACCTTGTCCTGGCGCTCGCTGGCCAGCGTCGCGCCGAGAGCGGTCGTGGTCGTGGTCTTGCCGACGCCGCCCTTGAGGCTGATCACGGCGATCCGGTAGCAGCTGAGCACCGGGGTGCGGATGATCTCCAGCTTGCGGGACTTCTCGGCGGCGGCGGCCTTGCCGCCGAACTGGAACCGCGGCTGCTGGCGCTGCTGCTTCGGCTGGCTGCGCAGCAGGCGGTCCGAGGAGAGCTCGACGGCGGCCGTGTAGCCGAGCGGGGCGCCGTGCGCGGTCTGCTGCGGGGCCCCGGACTGCTGCATCGCGGCGGGCACCTGCGGGGCGTCGGGCTGCTGCTGCCAGGGCTGGGCGGGCAGGCCCGGGCCCGGCTGCGGGGGCTGCTGCTGGTAGGTGTTCGGCTGGGGCCAGCCGGCCGCGCGCGGGTCGGCGGCGGCCTGCGGGCCGGGCTGCGGGCCGGGCTGCGGAGCCGGGGCCTGCTGGGCGGCCTGCTGCGCGGCGGCCCAGGCGGCGGCCTGCGGGTCCTGCGGCTGCTGCACCTGCTGGGAGTACGGCTGAGGCTGGGGCTGGGCCTGCGGGTACCCCCGGGCCTGCTGCTGCGGGTCCGGGTACGGCAGGGCCGGCTGAGCCGGCAGCGGCGCCGGGGCGGGCGCAGGCGGGTGGGGTCCACCGGGGTAGGGCTGCGGCTGCACCGACGGGTCGGCCGCGGGCCAGGGCTGGGCGACGGCCGGCGGCTGCTCCGCGTACGGGGCGGGAACCGGGGCGGGCGCGGGCACGGCCGGGTGGGTCGGCGGAGCGGCGAACGGGGGGTGCGGCGCCGCTATCCCGGCGGTGGGTGCGGCCGGGACGGCCGGCGCGGGCGCCGGCTGCGGCTGGAACTGGGGCTGGACCGGCGGCTGGGGTTGCGGAGCGGGCTCGACGGCCGGAACCGGAGCCGGAGCCGGAGCGGGCGGCGCCACCGGAGCCGCTGCCGTCGGGGCGGCGGCAGGGGCGGGGGCAGGGGCAGGCGTCGGAGCCGGACCGGGAGCCGCCGGAGCACCCGGGGCGTCCGTCTGCACGTACCAGGACGGGGGAGTGTAGTCGGGCGCGTCGGACCAGTCGTCGTCGTCCTCCGCCGCGTTGTCGCCGACGTAGACGCCGTCCCGATCGCTACTCACCTGAGGCTCCCTCGTGTTCGCCGCCGCACGTTCGCGGTGCCGTTGCCGCATCACAGCCTAGGCCGTGAGCCACCCCCCACTGAAGGCGGTATCTCATCTCCGACCGGGCCGCGACCGGGATCGGCCGGGTCAGTCGATCCGCCGCGGGCCGCCCAGGACCTGCCGTTCCGCCTGCCCGGCGACGACCCGTACGTACTGCCGGCTCATCCGGGTCGTCCAGAGCGTCAGGTCCTCGGCGAGGGTGGGCAGCGCCCCGACCTCGGGCGGGCCGAGCGACAGCACCCGGCCGATCAGCTCCGCCTCCTGCGGCGAGACCCGTTGCACCCCGACCAGGTCGGCCGCGTTGAGCACCCGGGCCGCGTTCGGCCCCAGGTACGGCAGCACGGTCAGGGTGGTCTGCCAGGGTGTGGCGGAGAGCCGGCTGCCGGGCGGGCGGGCGCCGAGGTCGCGCACCACCAGGACCGGCGAGGTGACCGAGGCGCCCTGCGGGCCGAGCCTGCCGACCTGGTGGACGGTGACGCACGGCTGACCGCCGCCGGCGGCCTGAGCGAGCGGGCCCCACAGGTGGGCGCGGGCGGTCTCCACGGCGACCCGGGCGCCGGTGGCGGCCGCCCGCAGCGCGATGACCTGCGCCGTCCAGACGCCGCCGACCAGGACCAGGTCGTAGGCGCCGGGCCGGAACAGTCCGAGCACGGCGGGCTGCGCCCGGTGCACGTCCTGGCCGATCAGTACGCCGTCGTCGCCGACCGGGAAGGCCAGCGCGGCCAGATCCCCGACGGCCAGCACGTGCTTCTCCCGCCGCGGGCCGCGAAGCCCGAAACCGGGCAGCAGCCGGGACGGGATCCTCGGCCGCCGCCCGGCTCCGGTCGGCGCACCGGTCGGCCGGTAGCCCTGGTACGCCATCAGGCGGTACCTCCCAGCGGGAGGGTGGCGAGCACGCCGGGGGCCTGCTCCAGGTCGAGCCGGGTCAGCCCCAGGCCGGCGCCCTGCGCGCGGGCCTCGACCCGGCGTCCGATCCGGACGGCCTCGCTCTCGCTGCGCCCGGTCACCCGGACGTGGCCGCTGAGCGTCACCGAGCCGCCGGTGCCGTGCCCGGCGGTGAGGCTGAAGGTGCTCGCCAGCGCGGGTGCGCCGGTGACCAGGTTCACCAGGTCGGGGACGGCGATCCGGCCGGGGGCGCCGCCGGGGCGGCCGAGTTGCGGCCAGCGGGAGATCCAGTAGGTGCTGTGCCAGCGGTCGTCGACCCGCCAGAACCGGTTGCCCTCCTGGGTGCGCCGCCCGCTGCCGCCGCCGCCCGTGCCCCGGCGGCCGGCCGTGGCCAGGGGGTTGACGCAGGCGGCGGTGGCGAGTGCGGCGATCAGCTCGCGCTCGTCGAGCACGGTCGCGTCGAAGCCCGCGCTGTTCAGACGCCCGGCGAGCTGGTCGGTGACCCGCTGGAGTGCCTTGCGGGCGCCCTCCTCGCCGCCGCCCCGGGCGCGCACCGCGGTGGCCGCCCGTTCGGGGTCGAGCTTGAGCGCCACCCAGGTGAGCCGCAGGCCGGGGGTGGCTGCGCCGTCCGGCAGCTCCCGGTAGGCGCGGGCGGCCAGCGACTGTTCGGGCAGGTGCGGCGCGGGCGCCGGCCGGGTGTGCTGGACCAGCTGGACCGACTCCAGGGTGATGTCGTCCACCCGCAGCACGGAGCAGACGACGTCCAGCGGGAGCGGCCGGGCGGTGCGGGCGGGGCGCAGCGGGCGGTCCTTGGTCTGGACGAGCAGGACGGTGCTCAGGAAGGTGCCGTCGCCGACCATGCCGGTCTCCCGGCGGACCGGACGGCCGCCGAAGGCCGCCTCGGTGGTGTGGGTGCAGGTGCGCAGCGCGGGCTCCAGCTCCAGCGCGGGGGCGAGCGCCGGGTCGGTGCCGGCCGGCGGCGCGTCGTCCCGGGCGCGCTTCCGGCGGGCCTGCAGGGCGGCCCGGACCCGCAGCGCCTCGGGGGCGGTGCGGCCGCGGACCGGGACGACCGCGAGCACGAGCAGGGCCAGGGCGATCGCGCCGAACGCGGCGGCGACCGGTCGGCTGATCGTCCAGCCGACTGCGGCCAGTGCCGACGCGACCTCGACGAGCACCAGTTGGTGGAGCGCCAGGCGACCGCCCAGGAGCCCGGGGCGGGGGTGGATGCGGACCGGGACGGGGCCGTCGGCCGGGTCGGGGCGGGTCGGGGCGGCGGAGGTGCCGGGGCCGGGTTGCGGGCGGGGTCCGGGGCGGTGTGGTCCGCTGTTGCGTGCCGTGCTGCGACGTCCTGGAGCGGTCTGGCCTGGCATCCCCCGGTGGCCCCTTTCGCTAAGTCAGTTGTCTTGTCCCGCTGGCCCGTTCGCGATCCGTGCCCGTACCGTACTCACCGTCTGCTGCCGCATCGTAGAGGTTCGAGCACGTTCTCGCCCGGCGGATGCGGACCACGGGGCAGGTCGGTCTGACAGGGGGGACGACGAGCATGGCATCGCGTCGGGACGAGCTGAACGCCTACACCTTCGCCCGCAGGCGCACGGTCGGAGCCTTCCTCCTGCCCGGTGGCGGGGGGAGCGACGAGGACGCGCCGCGTCCGGTGAGGGCGGTCCTGCCGAGCGTGGTCGTCGGGGCGCTGGTGGTCGGTGGCTTCGGGCTCTGGGGGGTGTTCCGGCCGAGCGCGCCGCTCGGCTGGGACGAGGGCAGGTTCATCGTCCAGGGCAAGCAGAGCACCACCCGGTACGTCGTGCTGACCGATCCGGACGGCCGGACCAAGCGGTTGCACCAGGTGCTGAACATGTCGTCGGCGCGGCTGGTGCTGCCGGTGGGCGCCAAGGTGGTGGTGGTCGCCGACGGGGTGCTCGACAAGTACCCCAACCACGGCCCGACGATCGGCATCCCCTACGCCCCGGACAAGTTGCCGTCGAGGGAGAACGCGAGCCGGCCGATGAAGTGGTCGGTCTGCGACCGTCCGGGCGCGGACGACGGGGGGAACACGGTCAACCAGGCGGTCTTCGTGGCGGGCGGCGCCGACGCCCGGGCGCTGGAGGCGCCGGACCGGCTGCTCGACGTCGACCAGGCGCTGCTGGTGCAGCAGGCGGACGACCCGCAGGTGGCGGCCCGCTCCGGGCAGGCCGGTGCGGGCGGGGGGCGGCTGAGGCTGTTCCTGGTGGACTCGAAGGGCCGGAGGCACGCGATCGGCGGTCCGGAGGACTCGGACGCCACGCGGACGCAGCTGATGGGGGCGGTCTTCGGGGCGACCGCCAGCCCGCAGAAGGTGAAGAGGGACTGGCTGGACACGCTGGCGCCGGGCAGTGACATCGTCTTCCCGCGGATCGACGGGCTGGTGCCGGACACCAAGGCCCCCAACTCCTCCGTGGCGTTGCAGAATCCGGAGAACCGCAAGGTGGGCCGGCTGGTCCGGTTCGGTGACCGGCACTACGTGGTGGGGAGGAGCCGGCTGCTGCTGATCACCCCGTTCCAGGCCGAACTGATCAGGCAGAACCCGCTGTTGCAGCCGCTGTACGACCAGGACGCCAACCGGAACCCGCGGATCGAGGACATCACCCCGGCCGAGCACGCCGCGCTCAACAGCAGCACTCCGCTGACGGACGACGGCGCCGCCGACTGGCCCACCAGGACGGGTGCCCCGGTCAACGACTGGCAGGCGCAGAAGGACGCGAGGGCCGTGGTCTGCAGCACCTTCGACGGGGTGGCGGAGGACGGCAGGTCCCCGCGGCGCAGCGTCTGGGCCGGCCCGGACTATCCGGCGCGGTACGGCAACGGGGCGGCGTCGGCGCACGTGACGCCCGGCCACGGCCTGTTCTACCGGGCGCTGGACAACGGGACGGACGGCTCCGGCACCGACTTCCTGATCACCGAGACGGGCCTGCGGTACGCGGTGCCGGCCAGCGGCGACAGCGGCAAGGGCGGTCAGGCCGCGGCGTCGGCCCAGCCGGTCCCGTCGGCCTCGTCGGCCTCGTCCGGACAGTCCGGGGCCCCGGCCGCGGCGGGCCGGCCGGAGGAGGCGGGCGGCAACCAGGCCCGGCTCGGCTACCAGGGCCTGCAGCCGGCCCCCGTCCCCCGGCAGTGGTCGAACCTGGTGCCGGCCGGCCCCGCGCTCAATGCCGGGAGCGCAGCTCAGCAGCAGAACGCATGATCGGTCTATCGCCTTTCAGGGCACGGAAACTGACGTGATGTCATGGCTTGGTAACCGGCCCCCGCGCGAGGTTGGGTGAGCTGCGTGTGCCGACTACAGTGCTGCAGGACATCACACCGGTGATGCGCGGGGGGCTCGGAACCGGCGCCCCGGACACAGGGTCTGTCTCGTGGGGGACGGTGGAGCATGGGTCAGTTCAGGACGACCGCTCAGGAGATGCTGGCGTTCACCAAGCACATGGACGAGGTCATCGGCGCGATCAACACCGAGATCAACGGCCTCAACAACCTGGTCACCTCGATCACCAGCGGTTGGCAGGGGCAGGCCGCGCAGGCGTACACGAACCTCCAGGGCCAGTTCAACACGGACGCCCAGGAGCTCAACAAGTCGCTGGTGGCGATCAAGGAAGCGATCGAGCTCACGACCCAGAAGTACGCGCAGGCCGACGCGGAGCAGCAGGCGACCTTCGGCGCCGGCACGGTTTGATCCCCGTTCCGTCCGCTCACCCGGCGACGCGCCCCTCGGGTGATGGGGTGCTTCGCAGCCTCGACTAGGAGACATCGTGGCCGAACACATTCTCGTCAACTTCAGCACCATCAAGAGCGCCAGTTCCGAGGTCCGGCGGACCGCGCAGACGATCAACGCCCAGCTCGAGGAGCTGAAGGCGGGTGTCACCAAGATCGCCACCAGCTGGGAGGGCGTCGCCCAGCAGGGCTACCAGGCCCACCAGACGAAGTGGGACGAGCGCGCCGCGCACCTGCAGCAGGTGCTGGCGCAGATCGCCAACTCCCTGGACAAGGCGGCCGAGAGCTACCAGAACACCGAGAACCGCAACGCCACCCTCTGGACGGGCTGACGGCGGGCTGCGGCCCGAGCACGACTCGACGAGGGGCGGGTTGCCCGGCGGGCACCCGCCCCTGGCGCGCAACCGGGGTGGACGACATGAGGGGTGGCAGGGTGCCGGTGGCCAGGTACCGGACGGCGGCCGTGGCGCTGGCGTCGCTGGCGGTGCTCGGCGGCCCGGCGGTGGCCCCGGCGGTCGCCGCCGGACCGGGTGCCGCCGCCGCACCGGGCATCGCCGCGGCCGGGGACTGCGGCAGGTCCGCGCCGAACGTGCAGGCCGTGCCGTGGTCCCTGCAGCGGATGGTGCTGGACGAGCTCTGGCAGGGCGGCGCGACCACCGGCGCGGGGGTGCTGGTCGCGGTCATCGACACCGGGGTGGACGACCAGAACCCGCAGCTCGCGCACCGGGTGATCGACGGCGGATCGCTGCTGAAGGACAAGGAGGGCCGCCGGATCGAGGGCGGCGGCAAGAACGACCTGGTCGGGCACGGCACCAAGGTCGCCGGCATCATCGCCGCCGGGCGCAGCGAGCAGACCGGCTTCGTCGGCATCGCCCCGGGCGCCACCATCCTGTCGATCCGGCAGAACGACGCGGAGGGCAACGGGGACGTCCACTCGCTGGTCGAGGCGATCGACTCGGCCGTCCGGCAGGGCGCGAGGGTCGTCAACATCTCCCAGGACGTGCGCGGCGCGGGCGACAGCGGGTTCGTCGGCTACACCGAGCTGAAGGCCGCGATCGAGAACGCCGAGAGCCGGGGCGCGGTGGTGGTGGCCTCCAGCGGCAACGACGGCAGGAAGGGCGACACCTACCCGGCGGCCTTCCCGACCGTGCTCGCCGTCGGCGCCTCGGACCGCAACAACGAGCGGACCTACTTCTCCCAGTACGGCGACTTCGTGGACGTCGCGGCGCCCGGCGTCGACATGCTCTCCACCGTCCCGCGCGGCGGCCAGTGCGTGGACAACGGCACCAGCTTCGCCGCGCCGTACGTGGCCGGGCTGGCCGCGCTGCTGGTCGGCGCGCACGGGGACTGGCGGCCGAGCCAGGTGCGGGCCTGGATCGAGCAGACCGCGCAGCGTACCGACCACAAGCCCAACGAGTACGTCGGGTGGGGCGTCGTCGACCCGGTGAAGGCCGTGGCCACCGCGCCCGTCGCGCCGCCGGACCGGGCCACCGAGGATCCGCCGGTCCGGCTGGCCGCCGCCCCGATCGTGCCGCGGCCGCCCGGTCTCGGCGAGACCCGGGCCGACCGGGACGGCCGGACCGCCACCTACGTGCTGGGTGTCGGCGCCCTGCTGGTGGCCCTGGTGATCGGCGGCGCCGTGGTGCTCCGCGACCACCGCCGCGGGCCCTCGGACTGAGTTCCGGAATCTTTTCCGGTCGGGCTGTAACATCCGGCCCCGCTCATCGCATCCCTCCCGTGTCGGGGGAGTGAGCGGGCGGGGGAGGCACGTCGGATGGGACGGACCGGGGGCACGCGCGAGGCCAAGGACGGGGAGTTCCTGGAGCTCGTGGCGGGCCACACGGGGCGGCTGTACCGCTCGGCGTGCCTGCTCACCAGTGGGGACACCCACTACGCGGAGGACCTCGTCCAGGAGGCCCTCGGGCGGATGTACGTGCTGTGGCGCCGCAGTGCCTGGACCGGCGGGCGGTACCGGGTCGAGAACCCCGGCGCGTACGCCCACACCGTCATGGTGCGGACCTTCCTCGCCCAGCAGCGCCGGCGTTCCAGCGGGGAGCGGCCCACCGGCGAGCTGCCCGAGCGTGCGGGCCGGGAGGCGGACCGCGCGCTGCGGCTGACCCTGCTCGACGCGCTCGGCGGGCTGCCGCCCAAGGACCGGGCGGTGCTGGTGCTGCGCTACTGGGAGGATCGCAGTGTCGAGGAGACCGCCGAGGTGCTGCGGGTCTCCTCGGGAGCGGTCCGGACCCGGACCACGCGGGCGCTGGCCCGGCTGCGGGCGCAGTTCGGGGAGACGCTGGCCGAGCTCGCCGTTCGATGACCGATCCTTGACGCTTCCTGTCGCTTCCGGACGTCTCCTGACCGCACGCCGCACACCGCACACCGAGCCCCCCGCCCTACCGCTGCCCGGCGCCCCTCTGGCCCCGCGCTCGCACCGACGCCCGGTGCCACCCGCCACCACCCGCCGCCTATTGAAACGGTGATCACGCATGTCCGAACAGGACAGGTTCGAGGATGATCTTCTCTTCGCCATGACCCGCACGGGTGAGGGCTTCGGAGGCGAGGGCCGGCAGGCGCTGGCGGTCGGTGGCCTGGCCCGGGGCCGCCGGCTCCGCCGACGGCGCTCGGCCACCGCGGCGCTGGGCGGCGCGGTCGCGCTGGCCCTGGTCGGCACCGGCGCGATGTACCTCACCGGCGGCACCGGCGGCACCGGCGGCACCGGAGGCTCCCCGGCCACCGCGCCGCAGACCGCACCCGCGGCGGGCGGCGGAACCGCGAGCGTGAGCGCCACCGGCACCGGCACCGGTACCGACCAGAGCGACCAGGGAGGCCAGGGAGGCCAGGACGGGGCCCCGGCCCGCGCCTACTCCGTCCCCGAGGCGATCGCCGTCCTCCGGACCCTGCTGCCCGCGGGCAAGGTCACCGGCACCGGTGATGCCGCCGGGCCGCTGCTCTTCGACGACGGCAAGGGCGGGTCCGTGCTGAGCCTCTCGTTGGACCGGTACGGGGAGGGCGACGCACGCCGTACGGAGAACGGCTGCCCGGACCGGAAGGCGATGCGGTTCGACGCCTGCACCTCGACCGCCCTGCCGGGCGGCGGCTCGCTGACCGTGTTCCAGGGCTACGAGTACCCCGACAACCGGGCCGAGACCAAGCGGTGGTTCGCCCGGCTGGTCGGCCAGGACGGCCGGATGGTCCAGCTGACCGAGTGGAACGCCCCGGCCGCGAAGGGGGCGCCGGTCTCCCGGCCCGCCCCGCCGCTGACGCCCGAGCAGCTGACGGCGGTGGTCACCGGCAAGTCCTGGGACCGGATCGTCGCGGGCATCCCCCTCCCGGCGCCGGTGAAGCCGCGCGACACCGAGGAGTACGGCAAGGACGAGATCCTGGCGATCACCGCCGGGCTGCTGCCGGCCGGTCTGAAGCAGGCCGAGACCGGCGGCCAGCCGGGCTTCGCCGACTTCGTGGTGGACGACGGCAAGGGCAAGTCCCTGGTGCAGGTCAACGTGCAGGACGGGAGCCATGACAATGCGGTCGAGCAGTTGTTCGGCAACGCCGAGAGGCTCCCGGACGGCACCCGGGTGACCGTCCTCAAGCAGGGCGGCATGTGGACGGTCGACACCCTCCACGCGGACGGCCTGCGGGTGGTGATCAGCGCCTTCAACAGCGCCGGCCTGCGCACCCCGGCCACCCGGGCCACCCCGGCGCTGACCGTCGAGCAGCTGAAGGCGGTCGCCACGGCCCCGCAGTGGAAGCTCAAGAAGTAGCGGCGCCCGGGCCACGACACGGCAGTGCCCCGGGCCGGGGGGCCCGGGGCACTGCCGCGTGGGGGAGGGGGGGAGGTCGGGTTCCGGTCGGATCAGCCCTGCTGGTCCTCGGGGAGGCTGATCACCCAGCGGGTGTCCTGCCGGGGGCGCAGGTAGAACAGCCAGTAGAGGGTGGCGGCCGCGGTGATGCCGCCGGTCCACAGCAGCGGCACGGTGTCGAGCTGGGTGATGATGTAGACCAGCACGACGATCAGGACCACCGGGACGGCGGGCCAGAGCGGCATCCGCCAGGCGGCGGCGTGCTTGTGCCGGTCGCGGCGGGAGAGCAGCGCGGCGATCGCGACCAGCAGGTACATCCCGGTGACGGCGACGCCGGTGATCTCGCTGAGCAGCTCGCCCTCGACGAAGCAGAGCGCGGCGCCCGGCAGGCCGACGGCCAGGGTGGCGACCCACGGGGAGCCGAACCGGCCCAGGGTGGCGAAGGCCTTGTTGACCGGGTCGGGCCAGGCCTTGTCGCGGGCCGAGGCGAACAGCACCCGGGAGTTCTGGATGACCATGACGATGCCGGCGTTGATGATGGCCAGGGCGACGCAGAGGCTGATGAAGGTGCCGACCGCGGAGTTGCTCCAGGCGGTGACCATGCCGGAGATGTCGCCCGAGCTGAGCGTCGCCAGGTCGGGGGCGCCCACGGTGATCGCGGTGACCGGGACGAGGATGACGGCGGCGGAGATGCCCAGCGTCCACAGCACGGTGCGGGAGACGTTGCGGCGCGGGTTCTCCAGCTCCTCGGAGAGGTAGACCGCGGTGGAGAAGCCCTGGGTGATGAAGAGCGCGATGCCGAGTGCGCCGATGACGGCGCCGATGCTCACCGTGGTGGTGACGCCGTCCTCGCCGGTGACGACGCCGTGCAGCATGCTCGGCGCGTCGCTGTTGGCGTGGGCGAAGCCCAGCACCGAGACGACCCCGGCGGCGATGACCTCCAGGACCAGGAAGATGCCGGTGATCCAGGCGTTGGCGCGCAGGTCGAGCAGGCCGGCCAGGGTGGCGGCGAGCATCACCGCGGCGCCGGCGATCGGCTTGTCGACGTGGAGCACGGGCGCGAGGTAGTCGGCGGTGCCGAGGGCGATCACCGAGGGGACGATCATCACCACGATCAGCGAGAGCACGAAGACCAGCCAGCCGGCCAGCCGTCCGGCCAGCGTGCCGACCATCGCGTACTCGCCGCCCGCGCTGGGGATCAGGGTGCCGAGCTCGGAGTAGCAGAAGGCGACCGCGATACAGAGCACCGAGCCGATCGCGATGGCCAGCGCGGTGGCGCTGCCGATGCTGGAGAACAGCTCCGGGACGATCACGAAGAGCGTGGAGGCCGGGGTGACGCAGGACAGCGTGAGCAGCGTGCCGCCCACGACGCCGATCGAGCGCTTGAGCGTCTGCGGGGCGGCGGCGGTGCCCGCGGTCGCCGTGGCGGGGGCTACGGCGCGTGGCGGGCGAAGCGTGTCGGTCATGAGGCTTCCGATCGGCTCTGTGCGGTCCTGGAGAGGGAGCGGTATCGCCTCCGCTGGCTGGTTGCTCGGTTTCTGGTTCTGTCGCTCCCGGGCCGCCATGGAACCTTGCCCGTATCGATCGAGTCAATCGTCGAATTGCTTCGGAATCCGTTGCGGTCGACGGCATAAGCATGCGATCTCATGATCACAGATCGTCATCACTATGCATGTCCGACTTGTTACCTTCGCCACCCTGGGTCTGAATCCAAGGTGAACGCGGGATTGCGAGCGCCCATTCAAAGGCGACGTCTCGACGTCAGGACAGGTCGATCGGCCGCCCCCGGGTGGCCCGCCCGCCGTTCCGGGAGGTGCGGGAACCGCAGCCCTCCGGCGTAAAGATCTAGGTAACGTTTCAGCAGATGGGACGTGGGGCGGGGCCGGACCCTCGCGGATCCGGCCCGTCGATCACCCTCCGTCACCTGTGTCGGGTCCGTCGTGCATAGCCACGCCGGCGCGTCACGACGCCGGCAGCCAGCCGGTCTGGACCATCTGCCCGCCGGTCACCCGGCGCGAGACGAACACCCCGCGGCCCGGCGGCAGCGCCTGCGGCTTGACCGTGCCCAGCAGCGCCCCCTCGTCCCGGTTGCCGGACAGCAGCACGCCCTGGCCGCCCAGCTCGCGCATCCGCTGCATGAACGGCTCGTACAGCGACCGGCCGGCCCCGCCCGCGCTCCGCGCCACGATCACCCGCAGACCGATGTCGCGGGCGAACGGCAGGAACTCCGTCAGCGCGGCCAGCGGGTTGCCGGAGGCGGTGGCCACCAGCTCGTAGTCGTCCACGACGACGAACATGTCCTTGCCGCTGTACCAGCTGCGGTTGCGCAGCTGCTCGGGGGTCACGTCCGGTCCGGGCAGGCGGCGGGCGCACGCCCCGCGCAGCATCTCGACCACCCGGGTCATGGCCGGCTGCGCGGCCGCGTACTCCACCAGGTGGTCCGGCGGCACGGTGCCGAGCAGCGCCCGCCGGTAGTCGCCCACCACGATGCCGGCCTGGTCCGGGGTGTACCGGTCGGTGATCTGCTTGACCAGCATCCGCAGCAGCGCCGACTTCCCGGACTCGGTGTCGCCGAAGACGATGAACAGCGGATCGGTCTCGAAGTTGACGAAGGCCGGTGCCAGCTCCGCCTCGTCGACGCCGAACGCGACGCCCCGCTCGGGGTGCTCGAAGCCCTTCGGCAGCGCGTGGCCGTCCAGCACCGTCGGCAGCATCCGCACCTGCGGCGCGCGCGGGCCCGTCCAGGCGGCGTCGACGGCCGCGACCAGTCCGGCCACGCCGTCCCGGAGGTCGTCCACCGCGCTCGACCCGTCGAGCCGCGGCAGGCCGGTGAGGAAGTGCAGCCGGTCCGCGGTGACCCCGCGCCCCGGGACGGCCGGCACGTTCTGCGCCACCCGGCGGTCCACCTCGGACTCCATCGCGTCGCCGAGCTTCAGTTCGGTCCGGTTCTGCAGCAGGTCCTTGAGCGCCGGCCGCACCTCCGCGTACCGGGCGGCGGTGACGATCAGGTGGACGCCGTAGCCGAGGCCGCGCTGGGCGATGTCCCCGATCACGCCCTCCAGCATCTCGAACTCCTGCTTGAAGGTGTTCCAGCCGTCGATCACCAGGAAGACGTCGCCGAACCGCTCGTCCGGCAGCTGTCCGGCCGCCCGGCGGGAGCGGTAGGTCGCGATGGAGTCGAGTCCGGTCGCCCGGAACAGCTCCTCGCGCCGGTTCAGCACGCCGTGCACCTCGGAGACGGTCCGGCGGACCTTCTCGACGTCCAGCCGCCCGGCCACCCCGCCGACGTGCGGCAGGTCCTGGAGCGACTGGAAGCCGCCGCCGCCGAAGTCCAGCAGGTAGAACTGCACCTCCAGCGGGGTGTGGGTGAGCGCGAACGCGGCCACCGCGGTGCGCACCACCGTCGACTTGCCGGACCGGGGCCCGCCGACGACCAGTCCGTGGCCGGCCGCGCCCGCGTAGTCCTGGTCGAGGATGTCGCGCTTCTGGTCGCGCGGGCGGTCGACGGTGCCGACCGGCACCCGCAGGCGGCCCAGCGCCCCGTACCCGGGTGCGGTCAGCCCGCGTTCCGGGGTCGTCCGGAGCGGCGGCAGCAGCTGGTCCACGCTCGGCGGCGCGTCCAGCGGCGGCAGCCACACCTGGTGCGCGGCCGGGCCCCGGCCCGCCATCCGCTGCACGAACACGTCCAGCACGGTGTCCACCAGGGCGTCGTCCGGCTCCTCGGCGAGCGGCTCGACCTCCTGCACCGGCGGTTCCGACACCGCCACCTCGGCCGCCGTGAACACCACCGGCCGCGCGGTCACCAGCCGGCCGCCGGTCGACCGCTGCTGCCCCGGCGCCCGGTACGGCCCGGACACGTACGCGGCCTTGAACCGCTCCATCACGTCGGTGCCGAACTTGAGGTAGCCGACGCCCGGCACCGGCGGCAGGTGGTAGGCGTCCGGCACGCCGATCGCCGCCCGCGACTCGGCCGCGGAGAAGGTGCGCAGGCCGATCCGGTACGAGAGGTAGGTGTCCAGGCCGCGCAGCTTGCCCTCCTCCAGGCGCTGCGAGGCCAGCAGCAGGTGCACCCCCAGCGACCGGCCGATCCGGCCGATCTGGATGAACATGTCGATGAAGTCGGGCTTGGCGGTGAGGAGTTCGGAGAACTCGTCGATGATCAGCACCAGCGAGGGCAGCGGGTCCAGCGCCGCGCCGGCCGCCCGGGCCCGCTCGTACTCGTGGACGTTGGCGTAGTTGCCCGCCCGGTGCAGCAGCTCCTGGCGGCGGTTGAGTTCGCCCTCGATCGCGTCCCGCATGCGGTCGACCAGGGTGAGCTGACCCTCCAGGTTGGTGATCACCGCCGAGGTGTGCGGCATGTCCGCCATCCCCGCGAAGGTGGCCCCGCCCTTGAAGTCGGCGAGCACGAAGTTCAGGGTCTCCGAGGTGTGCGTCATCGCCAGCGCCAGCACCAGGGTGCGCAGCAGCTCGGACTTGCCGGAGCCGGTCGCGCCGACGCACAGGCCGTGCGGACCCATGCCCTCCAGCGCGGCCTCCTTGATGTCCAGGTGGATGTGCTCGCCGCCGGCCCCGACCCCGATCGGCACCCGCAGTCGCTCGTGCTGCGCCCGCCGGCGCCAGCTGCGGGTCACGTCGAAGGAGCCCGGGTCGCCCGAGTTCATCAGGTCGGTGAAGTCGAGGTCGGAGAGCAGCGGTTCGTCGTCGCCGCCGGCCGACGCCCGGTACGGGGCCAGCTGGCGGGCGAGCGCCTCCGACTGCCAGGCCGACAGGACGTCCGGCTTGCCGGAGTACGTCGCGCCCGACGCCGAGCGGAGCACCAGCGTGTCCGGCGTGACCGTCATGATCAGATGCCCGGTCGGCTCGTCCAGGTCACCGGGAACCACCTCGATGACGGTCACCCCGTGCACGCCCTCGGCGCCGGCCAGCAAGGAGTCGTGCGGCACCGCGGCGCCGTCCGTCACGACGACGACGTGCGGCTGGTCAGGGGACGGCGCGGCGTCCCGGACGAACCGCTGGCGGCCCGCCAGTTCGTCCTGCAGCAGGAACTCCAGCTCGCCGAGGCCGGTGGCGGTCAGCCGGCGCGAGCCCGCGCCGTCGTACTCCTTGCGGTGCTGGTTGTGCGGGAGCCACTTGGTCCACTCCCACTCCTCCGCCGCGCCCGGCGCCGCGGCCACCGCCACCAGCAGGTCGTCCGGCGAGTGCAGCGTCGTCAACTGGGCGATCATCGCCCGTACGTTGCCGTACACGGTGTCCGGGTCCCCGCACACCGTGACGTGGTAGAACGCCCGCAGCGAGACCGCCAACGGCAGGTCCTGCAGGGTGCCGTGGGCCTTCAGGAAGGTCTGCATCGCGGCCGCCGAGAGCGGCTCCAGCTCGTCCATCGGCGCCGTCTGCGGTGCGACCAGCGGGGTGGACAGCTGCACCGGCCCCCGGCCGACCCGGATCTGTGCGAAGTCGGCGTCGCCGGTGCGGCGTTCCCAGATCCGCCGGCCGTCCGCCACGATCGACCAGAGCTGGTCGGGCTCGGGATTGAGGAACAGCTGCGCGCCGCGCTGGCGCTCGGCGGTCCGGCGCACCTGGCGGCGCATCTGCTGCAGGTACTTGAGGTAGTCGCGGCGCTCGTCCGCGGTGGCGGTGGAGCCGCCCCGGCGGACGCGGACGATCTGGGCGAGCACCATGCCGACCGTCGAGACGATCATCAGACCGCCCATGATCTTCATCGGGGCCGGGGCGCCCGGAGAGAAGAAGAAGACCGCAGACCCGCCCATCCCGAGCATCGGCAGGACGCCCATCACCCAGTCCTCGCCGCCCGAACGGGGCAGCTCGGGCGGGCCGACCAGCTCCACCGGCTCGTCCGGCACCGCCGGCGGATAGGCCCGGGGCGGCCGCTTCACCGTGATCACGCCCATGCGCGCCCCACCCCACGACCACGAACGCTTCGCTCGATCACTACGGCATCAGCCCTCACGCCACTGGATCCGTACGGGTGAGCGCGCCCCGTGTGGCGCCGCCCCCGCTCCGCCGACCGCAGGCACCCGGGAGGGGAGCGCGGCCCCGCCCCCGTCGCCTCGCGCAGGGGCCGATCCTACTGGGCGCCCCGCCCCGCCACACCGCCGTCCGCCCGCCCGTCCGCCGCCCTGCGTCGAGGACGGGCGCGAGCCGGGCGGTAAAGTGACGCTTCGTCAACGTGCGTCCCGGGTGGACCGGTTCCGATCGCGGGCCGCGATCGGAACCGGGTCGAACCGGCCGCCGGCGCACGGCGCGCCGTCAACGGAAACGCCGACGGAATCACCGGCAGAACCATCAGCGGAACCGGCAAGGTCAGCAGGTCGGCAGGGCCGACGAGGGGGAGCGCCCAGTGCGTCGAGCGAACGCGAGGTCCGGGTCATGAACACCTCTGCCACCACCGGCTTCTGCCGGGTCACCGTCGTCGCCCCGGACAGCCGGATCGACGTCGCCCTGCCCGAGGACATCCCGCTCGCGGACGTGTATCCCGAGGTGCTGCGGCTCTCCCACCAGACCCGGCCGGACGGCGCCCCCACCGGATTCCACCTCGTCCGCCGCGACGGCACCGTCCTCGACGGCAGCCTGTCGCTCGCCGCCCAGCAGGTGCGCGACGGCGACCTGCTCAGCCTCCGCCCGTTCGCGGAGTCGCTGCCCCCCGCCGTCTACGACGACGTCGCCGACGCCATCGCCACCGCCGGTGAGACCGACCGCCGGTTCTGGAGCCCCGAACTGATGCGGGCCTTCGGCCTGACCGGCGCGGGCGTGCTGCTCGCCCTGCTCGGCTTCGTGCTCTGGTTCGCCGACCTGCGTCACGACATGCACGGCCTGCCCGGCGTGCTCTCCGGCGTCGTCGCCGTCGTGCTCACCGCCTTCGCCGGTGTGCGGGCCCGGGTCTACCGGGACGCCTGGGCCGGTCTCGCGCTCGGCCTCGGCGCCCTTCCGCACGCCATGATCGCCGGCAGCGGGATCCTCGCCCCGGCCGCGCCCCTGGAGGGCCCCGGCCGGCTCCACTTCCTCACCGGCTGCGTGACCGTCCTGGTCGTCGCCGTCCTGCTGGTCGGTTTGCTGCCCGAGAGGGACGCGCTGTTCGTCGCGGCCGCCTTCCTGTCCGCCGCCGGTGCGCTCGCCACCTTCGCGGCCGTCCTGCTGCCCGACACCCCGGCCGACCACATCGCCGCCGTCACCGGGGTCACCGCCGTCGCCGTGATCGGCTTCCTGCCCGGCCTCTCCGCCCGCTTCGCCCGGCTGCCCGTCGGATTCAGCGCCCCCGGCCAGGCCCGCACGCGCAGCCGCGACCACGACGAGGAGGCCGACCGCGCCGAACTGGTGCAGTACGAGCGGATCGCCCACCAGGCCCGCCGCGGCCACGAGGTGCTGGTGGGCCTGGTCGGCGGCTGCGCCGCGGTGATCGTCGGCGCCTGCGCGGTGCTGGGCTTCACCGACGGGACCTTCCCCGAACTGCTCGCCCTCGCCCTCGGGCTCGCCACCATGCTCCGGGCCCGGCTCTTCCGCTACAGCGCGCAGGTCCTCGGCCTGACCGTGGCCGGCCTGTCCGGACTCTCCCTACTGGTCGTCGGACTCGCCCTGCACACCCCGCAGTTCGTCCTCCGCGCGGGTGTCGGCTCCACCGGTGCGGACCTGCGCACCGTCTGGCTGACCGCCTCGATCGCCTTCGGCGCCGCGGTCCTCGTCGCGATCGCCCTGGTGGTGCCCCGGCTCGGCGTCTCCCCGTTCTGGGGGCGGATCCTGGACCTGGTCGACAGCCTGACCCTGATGGCGCTGGTCCCGCTGGTGCTGGCGGTCCTCGACGTCTACCGGCTGGTGCGCGGAGCCACCGGCTGACCCGCCCCGTCCTGCCGGGCACCGGCCGCCGTCGGGCGGGATCACCGGCACTGGTACGCTTGGCCTCCGAGCGCAGCCGTGTGTCCGCCCCCGTCGGGGGCGCCGACCGCCGGCCGCGCCCGTCACGACACCGAGTTCTCACAGAGTCCTGTGCCGTAGACCAGGACCGCTTGGTATCACTTCGAAGGAGTTGCACGTGGCTCTCGCCTCTGACGTCAAGAAGCAGATCTTCGCCGAGTTCGGCCAGAAGGAGGGCGACACCGGCTCCCCCGAGGTCCAGGTCGCCATGCTCTCCCGCCGCATCGCGGACCTGACCGAGCACCTCAAGGTCCACAAGCACGACCACCACTCGCGCCGTGGCCTGCTCATCCTGGTCGGCCAGCGTCGCCGTCTGCTGCAGTACCTGGCCAAGAAGGACATCGAGCGCTTCCGTACGCTCGTCGACCGCCTGGGCATCCGCCGCGGTGCCGCCGGTGGCGCCCGCTAAGACCGCCGCTCGGGGCGGCTCCCCACACCGGGGGGCCGCCCCTCGCGCGTATGCTGCGGCCGATGGCCCGGGGCGCCCTGGCGGCGCCCGAACATAACAACTCGCGCGCACCTCCCCAGGTGCCCGAGGATTGCACCGTAGGGTTGTGGGAAATGCCGGTGATGGCGCTGTCGAGCGCCACCCAGGCAGAAAGACCCCAGACCCCCCGCGGGACGAAGGCTTCAAACGGAAGCCGCCCGCATCCGAGAGAGCGTCCAGACGCGGACCGCCAACCCGGACCCGGCCAGTCGAGAGGCGCCGGTCCTCGGTAGTGGCCGCCGGAAGCCCCGCAGACCGAAGCGGGGCGCACCGGAGGCTTCGATCGAAGACCGGCCCGACTGCCCCCCTCTGCGAAAGAGGGCCAGGGGCCCCCGGCAGACGATGCGCGGGGACGCTCTCCCGGAGAACGTACGAAAGAGGAGATCTTCCAGGTGGAAGAGAACGTGTTCTACGCCGAGGCCGTGATCGACAACGGTTCCTTCGGCACCCGTACCATCCGCTTCGAGACCGGCCGTCTGGCCCGTCAGGCCGCCGGCTCCGCCGTGGCCTACCTGGACGACGACACCATGGTGCTGTCGGCGACCAGCGCGTCCAAGCAGCCGAAGGAGCACTTCGACTTCTTCCCGCTGACGGTGGACGTCGAGGAGCGGATGTACGCCGCCGGCCGCATCCCCGGCTCCTTCTTCCGTCGTGAGGGCCGGCCCTCCGAGGACGCGATCCTCACCTGCCGCCTGATCGACCGCCCGCTGCGCCCGTCCTTCGTCAAGGGCCTGCGCAACGAGATCCAGGTCGTCGTCACCGTGATGGCGCTCAACCCGGACCACCTGTACGACGTGGTGGCCATCAACGCCGCCTCCGCCTCCACCCAGCTGGCGGGCCTGCCGTTCTCCGGCCCGATCGGTGGCGTGCGCGTCGCCCTGATCAACGGCCAGTGGGTGGCCTTCCCGACCCACAGCGAGCTGGAGTCGGCCGTCTTCGACATGGTCGTGGCCGGCCGCACCCTGCCGGACGGCGACGTCGCGATCATGATGGTCGAGGCCGAGGCCACGAACAAGACCATCAAGCTCGTCGAGGGCGGCGCCGAGGCGCCGACCGAGGAGATCGTCGCCGCCGGTCTGGACGCCGCCAAGCCGTTCATCAAGGTGCTCTGCGCCGCCCAGGCCCAGCTGGCCGCCCAGGCCGCCAAGCCGACCGGCGAGTTCCCGGTCTTCCTGGACTACCAGGACGACGTGCTCGCCGCGCTGTCCGCCGCCGTCAAGGACGAGCTGGCGCAGGCCCTCACCATCGCGGGCAAGCAGGAGCGCAACAACGAGCTGGACCGCGTCAAGGCGCTGGCCGCCGAGAAGCTGCTGCCCGAGTTCGAGGGTCGCGAGAAGGAGATCAGCGCCGCCTACAACGCGCTGACCAAGAAGACCGTCCGCGAGCGCGTCATCAAGGACAAGGTCCGCATCGACGGCCGCGGTGTCACCGACATCCGCACCCTGGCCGCCGAGGTCGAGGCCATCCCGCGGGTGCACGGCTCGGCCCTGTTCGAGCGCGGCGAGACCCAGATCCTGGGTGTCACCACGCTGAACATGCTCCGCATGGAGCAGCAGCTGGACACGCTCTCCCCGGAGACGCGTCGCCGCTACATGCACAACTACAACTTCCCGCCGTACTCGGTCGGCGAGACCGGCCGCGTCGGTTCGCCGAAGCGCCGCGAGATCGGCCACGGCGCGCTCGCCGAGCGGGCGATCCTGCCGGTCCTGCCGACCCGCGAGGAGTTCCCGTACGCCATCCGCCAGGTCTCCGAGGCGCTGAGCTCCAACGGCTCCACCTCGATGGGCTCGGTCTGCGCCTCGACCATGTCGCTGCTGAACGCCGGTGTGCCGCTGAAGGCCGCCGTCGCCGGTATCGCCATGGGCCTGATCTCGCAGGAGATCGACGGTGAGACCCACTACGTGACCCTCACCGACATCCTCGGTGCCGAGGACGCGTACGGCGACATGGACTTCAAGGTCGCCGGTACTCGCAACTTCATCACCGCCCTGCAGCTGGACACCAAGCTCAACGGCATCCCGGCGTCGGTGCTCGCCGCCGCGCTGAAGCAGGCCCGCGACGCCCGCCTGCACATCCTCGACGTGATGAACGAGGCCATCGACTCCCCGGACGAGATGTCCCCGAACGCGCCGCGCATCATCACCATCAAGATCCCGGTGGACAAGATCGGTGAGGTCATCGGCCCCAAGGGCAAGATGATCAACCAGATCCAGGAGGACACCGGCGCCGAGATCACGATCGAGGACGACGGCACCATCTACATCGGTGCCGCCGACGGCCCGGCCGCCGAGGCCGCCCGCACCACGATCAACCAGATCGCGAACCCGACCATGCCGGAGGTCGGAGAGCGTTACCTGGGCACCGTGGTCAAGACCACGACCTTCGGTGCCTTCGTGTCGCTCATGCCGGGCAAGGACGGTCTGCTGCACATCTCGCAGATCCGCAAGCTGGCCGGCGGCAAGCGCGTCGAGAACGTCGAGGACGTCCTCGGCGTCGGCGCCAAGGTGCAGGTCGAGATCGCCGAGATCGACCCGCGCGGCAAGCTCTCCCTGATCCCGGTCGTCGAGGGCGAAGAGGCCGGCGAGGCCGCTTCCGAGTGAAGCGCCGCTAGCTGACCCAGCGGCCCGCACGCCCCCGTCGGCGTGCGGGCCGCACCCTGTTGTCCCGCTCCCCATGCTCTTTACGGATTGCTTTCTACGGAGGTACCACCGTGGCCCAGGCCTCGGCGGCGAAGCAGCGCCCCGGCACGACCCGGACCCTGCTCAAGGGCGCGGACGGCGCCGGCACGGTGCGCCGCACCGTCCTCCCCGGCGGCCTGCGCGTCGTCACCGAGACCCTGCCGACGGTGCGCTCCGCGACCTTCGGCATCTGGGTCGGCGTCGGCTCGCGTGACGAGACCCCGCAGCTCAACGGCGCCACCCACTACCTGGAGCACCTGCTCTTCAAGGGCACCGAGCGGCGCAGCGCGCTGGACATCTCGGCCGCCCTGGACGCGGTCGGCGGCGAGATGAACGCCTTCACCGCCAAGGAGAACACCTGCTACTACGCGCGGGTGCTCGACACCGACCTCCCGCTGGCCATCGACGTGGTCTGCGACATGCTCACCGGCTCCCTGATCCGCCCGGAGGACGTCGAGGCCGAACGCGGCGTCATCCTGGAGGAGATGGCGATGGCCGAGGACGATCCCGGTGACGTCGTCCACGACCTCTTCGCCAAGGTGATCTTCGGCACCGGCCCGCTCGGCCGCCCGATCCTCGGCACCCAGGAGACCGTCCGGTCGCTCACCCGCGACCAGATCGCCGGCTTCTTCCACCGCCGCTACAAGCCCGAGCACCTGGTCGTCGCCGCGGCCGGCAACCTCGACCACCGCAAGGTCGTCAAGCAGGTCGAGCAGGCCTTCGCCCCGCTGCTGGCCCGCTCCGAGGCCGCCCCCGCCGAGGCCCGGCGCGGCGTCAAGGCGCTGCGCACCGCCGGCCGGGTGGAGGTGCTCCAGCGCACCACCGAGCAGGCCCACCTGGTGCTGGGCGTGCCCGGTGTGCCCCGGCACGACGAGCGCCGCTGGGCGATGGGCGTGCTCAACGCGGCCCTCGGCGGCGGCATGAGCTCGCGGCTCTTCCAGGAGGTCCGCGAGAAGCGCGGCCTGGCGTACTCGGTCTACTCCTACTCCTCCTCGTACGCGGACAGCGGCCTGTTCGGCATCTACGCCGGCTGCCAGCCCAAGCGGGTCGAGGAGGTGCTGCGGATCTGCCGCGAGGAGCTCGCCAAGGTGGTCGCCGAAGGCATCACCGAGGAGGAGCTGCACCGCGCCGTCGGCCAGATCTCCGGTTCCACCGTGCTCGGCATGGAGGACACCGGCTCGCTGATGAACCGGATCGGCAAGGCGGAGCTCAGCTACGGCCACCACCTGTCGGTGGACGAGATGCTGGCGAAGATTGCGGCCGTGACCCTGGACGACGTGCACGCCGTGGCCCGTGATGTGCTGGGTGCCCACCGGCCGTCGCTCGCGCTGATCGGTCCGATCAACGACAAGCGGGCCGCCCGGCTCGCCGACCTGCTGGTCTGAAGGGACATCTCACCATGACGCTGCGTGTCGCCGTGATCGGCGCCAAGGGGCGGATCGGCTCGGAGGCCGTCAAGGCCGTCGAGGCCGCCCCGGACCTGGAGCTGGTCGCCACCCTCGGGCGGGGGTCGGAGCTCTCCGAGCTCACCGACGCCGGCGTGCAGGTCGCCGTCGAGCTGACCCATCCCGACTCCGTGATGGACAACCTCGACTACTGCCTGCAGCACGGCATCCACGTGGTCACCGGCACCACCGGCTGGACCGACGAGCGGCTGGCCACCGTCCGCGGCCGGCTCGACGGGGCACCGGAGCTCGGCCTGCTGATCGCGCCGAACTTCTCCATCGGCGCCGTGCTCGGCATGAAGTTCGCCCAGACCGCGGCCCGGTACTTCGAGTCGGTCGAGGTGGTCGAGCTGCACCACGACCACAAGGCCGACGCGCCCAGTGGCACCGCCACCCGCACCGCCCAGCTGATCGCCGCCGCCCGCGCCGAGGCCGGTCGGCCGCCGCAGCAGGACCCGACCACGCACGGCCTGCCCGGCGCCCGCGGCGCCGACGTGGACGGCGTGCCCGTGCACGCCGTCCGGCTGCGCGGCCTGCTCGCCCACCAGCAGGTGATGTTCGGGGACACCGGTGAGACCCTCACCATCCGCCACGACTCGCTGCACCACAGCAGCTTCATGCCGGGCATCCTGCTCGGCGTGCGCAAGGTCGTGGAGACTCCCGGGCTGACCCTCGGCCTCGAACACTTCCTGGACCTGTGACCGTGTCCGCCCCCCGGAGCGCGTCGTGACCTCCCGTACCGGCTTCTTCGTCCTCTCCGGCGTCCTGCTGCTGGTCGCCCTGGTCTGCGTGGGCGAGGGTGTCCAACTGCTCGCCACCGGCAAGCCGCTGGGCATCGGCCTGGGCCTCTGCGCCTTCGTCGTCCCGGTGATCGGCGTCTGGTTCCTGCGCCAGACGGTCCGCTTCGGCCGGTACAGCGAGCGGCTCGCCAAGGAGCTGGAGGCCGAGGGCGGCCTGCCGGTCGACGAGCTGAAGCGCACCACCGGCGGGCGGATCGACCGCGCCTCGGCCGATGCGGTGTTCGCCCGTCGCCGGGCCGAGGCCGAGGCGGCCCCGGGGGACTGGCGGGTGTTCTTCCGCCTGGCGGTCGCGTACGCCGACGCGGGCGACGTGCCGCGCGCCCGCAAGACCATGCAGCACGCGATCCGGCTGCACCGCACCGCGGGCGCGACCAGTACCACCGGCACCACCGGCACCACCGAATCCGCGAGGAGTAACGCGTGAGCGACCGCACGACGGCCCCCCAGTTCCGCAGCGACGTGACCGTGGACCTGGTCCGCAGCGCCGCCGCCGACTCGGACGTCATCTGGGCGGCCCGGGTCTCGACGGCGGGGGAGCAGTCCCTGGAGGCGCTCCAGGAGGACCCGGAGAAGTCCAAGGGCCTGATCAACTACCTGATGCGGGACCGGCACGGCACGCCGTTCGAGCACAACTCGATGACCTTCTTCATCAGCGCGCCGATCTTCGTCTTCCGCGAGTTCCACCGCCACCGCAGCGGCTGGTCCTACAACGAGGAGTCCGGGCGCTACCGCGAGCTGGAGCCGGTCTTCTACGTGCCCGCCGAGGAGCGCAAGCTGGTCCAGCAGGGCCGCCCGGGCCGGTACGAGTTCGTCGAGGGCACGGCGGAGCAGCACAGGACCGTCACCGCCTCGATGGAGGCCGCCTACCGCGAGGCGTACGAGCGGTACCAGGAGATGCTGGACGCGGGCGTGGCCCGCGAGGTGGCCCGTGCGGTGCTGCCGGTCGGTCTCTTCTCCTCGATGTACGCGACCTGCAACGCGCGCTCGCTGATGCACTTCCTGTCGCTGCGCACCAAGCGGGAGAACTCGGCGGTCCCGTCGTTCCCCCAGCGCGAGATCGAGATGGTGGCCGAGCAGATGGAGGAGCGGTGGGCCGAGCTCATGCCGCTCACCCGTGCGGCCTTCGAGAAGCACGGCCGGGTCGCCCCCTGACCTGCGACGACGAGCAGATGGGCGGAGTGTCGGGCATGTCTGGATTGCGGCATTTCTGACCTCTCCCTACGCTCGTGAACACGGATTCCGGTGCTGCTTGAACCCCCGAGCACGCAGCACCGGAATCCCATGTCCGCGCTGTTGGCGCGGCCTCCGGTGCGCCCGCCCGAGCGGCGCACCTGTCCGAACCCTGGACCGGCCTGGGTACCGCCCCACCGCCTACGAGTAGCTTTGGACGCATGGCTCCGACCTCCACCTCCCAGACGCCCTTCGGCCGGGTCCTGACCGCGATGGTGACCCCGTTCACCGCCGACGGCGGCCTCGACCTCGACGGCGCCCAGCGCCTCGCCGCGCACCTCGTCGACTCGGGCAACGACGGCCTCGTCGTCAACGGCACCACCGGCGAGTCCCCGACCACCAGCGACGCCGAGAAGGCCCGGCTCGTCCGCGCGGTGGTGGAGGCGGTGGGGGACCGGGCACACGTGGTGGCCGGCGTCGGCACCAACGACACGCACCACAGCGCCGACCTGGCCCGCCAGGCCGAGGCCGCCGGGGCGCACGGCCTGCTGGTCGTCACGCCGTACTACAGCAAGCCCCCGCAGGAGGGCCTGTACCGGCACACCACGCACATCGCCGACGCCACCGGCCTGCCGGTCATGCTGTACGACATCCCCGGCCGCAGCGGTGTCGCGCTGAGCCACGAGACCCTGGTCCGGCTCGGCGAGCACCCGCGGATCGTCGCCAACAAGGACGCCAAGGGCGACCTCGGCGCCGCCGCCTGGGCCATCGCCCGCTCGGACCTGGCCTGGTACTCCGGCGACGACATCCTCAACCTGCCGCTGCTGTCGGTCGGAGCCGTCGGTGTGGTGAGCGTCGTCGGACACCTGGTCGCCGCCGAGCTGCGGGCCATGGTCGAGGGCTTCCTGTCCGGCGATGTGGCCAAGGCCACGGCCGTCCACCAGCGCCTGCTGCCGGTCTTCACCGGTATCTTCCGCACGCAGGGCGTCATCCTCACCAAGGCCGCACTGGAGCTCCAGGGACACCCGTCCGGGCCGCTGCGGCTGCCCCTCGTCGGCGCGACTCCCGAGGAGATCGCGCAACTGAAGAAGGATCTCGCCGCCGGCGGGGTAGACCTGTAACAGACACAGACGTGCGCGCCCCGGCTCGCCGGACCCTCACGGGTTCGCCGCTGGACCGGACCGAAGGCGCGAATGCACAGACCCAGTAGGAAAAACCGACACTGAGTACGCACGCCATATGTCTCGCGGGGGAGGACCCCCGGGCATATGGCGTGCGCCGTGAGGAGAGTCTTTTGAGCCACCCGCATCCCGAACTCGGCGCACCCCCCGCTCTCAAGCAGGGCGCCCTGCGTATCACTCCGCTCGGCGGTCTCGGCGAGATCGGCCGCAACATGACGGTCTTCGAGTACGGGGACCGCATTCTCATCGTCGACTGCGGCGTCCTCTTCCCGGAGGACGAGCAGCCCGGCGTCGACCTGATCCTCCCGGACTTCACCTACATCCGGGACCGCCTCGACAAGATCGACGGCATCGTCCTCACGCACGGCCACGAGGACCACATCGGCGCCGTGCCGTTCCTGCTCCGGGAGAACCCGGACATCCCGCTGATCGGCTCGAAGCTCACGCTCGCGCTGATCGAGGCGAAGCTCGCCGAGCACCGCATCCGGCCGTACGTCCTGGAGGTCAAGGAGGGCGACCGCGAGCGGATCGGCCCCTTCGACTGCCAGTTCATCGCGGTCAACCACTCCATCCCGGACGCGCTGGCCGTCGCCGTGCGCACGCCCGCCGGCATGGTCGTCGCCACCGGCGACTTCAAGATGGACCAGCTGCCGCTCGACGGCCGCCTCACCGACCTGCCGGCCTTCGCCAAGCTGGCGGAGGAGGGCATGGACCTGCTGCTGGTGGACTCCACCAACGCCGAGGTCCCCGGTTTCATCCCGAGCGAGCGCGACATCTCGGTCGCGCTGCGAAACGTTTTCGCGAACGCCGACAAGCGCATCATCGTGGCCTCGTTCGCGAGCCACGTGCACCGCATCCAGCAGGTGCTGGACGCCGCGCACGAGTACAAGCGGAAGGTCGCGTTCGTCGGCCGTTCGATGGTCCGCAACATGGGCATCGCCCGCGACCTCGGGTACCTGAAGGTCCCCGGCAACATGGTCGTCGACGTCAAGCAGCTGGACGACCTGCCGGACAAGGACGTCGTGCTGATCTGTACCGGTTCGCAGGGCGAGCCGATGGCCGCGCTGTCCCGGATGGCCAACCGCGACCACCAGATCCGCATCGTCGAGGGCGACACCGTCGTCCTGGCCTCATCGCTGATCCCGGGCAACGAGAACGCCGTCTACCGGGTCATCAACGGCCTGACCCGCTGGGGCGCCAAGGTCGTGCACAAGGGCAACGCCAAGGTGCACGTCTCCGGCCACGCCTCGGCCGGCGAGCTGCTGTACTTCTTCAACATCTGCAAGCCGCGCAACCTGATGCCGGTCCACGGTGAATGGCGTCACCTGCGTGCCGCCGCCGATCTCGGTATCGCCACCGGCGTGCCGCGCAACCGGACGGTCATCGCCGAGGACGGCGTCTGCGTCGACCTCGAAGGCGGCGTCGCCCGGATCGTCGGCAAGGTCCAGGCCGGCTACGTGTACGTGGACGGCTCCTCGGTCGGTGACATCACCGAGGCCTCGCTCAAGGACCGCAGGATTCTCGGCGAGGAGGGCTTCATCTCCTGCTTCGTGGTGGTCGACTCCACCAACGGGAAGATCGTGGGCGGCCCGAGCATCCAGGCCCGTGGCTCGGGTATCGACGACGCCGCGTTCGCCCCCGTGACGGCCAAGCTGCAGGAGGCGCTCGACCGTTCGGCCGGCGACGGTGTCCTGGAGGTCCGCCAGGTCCAGCAGCTCGTCCGCCGGATTCTCGGCAAGTGGGTGGCGGACAACTACCGCCGCCGACCGATGATCCTGCCGGTCGTCGTCGAGGTCTGAGCCTTCGGCTCGCGACCCCTTGACCTCGGTTTGACGTGGGGCAGCCCGGTGCGTAATGTTCTCCGGGTTGCCCCACGGGACGGCCCCGGCAGAAGTTCTCGAACGAAATTCGAGAACGGAGCGCGGGAAACGGCCCGAAAAACTCTGCTAGAGTTCGGGAGCGCCGAAAGGCCGAAGCAAATCGGATGAATGAAACTCCGGAAAACGGAGCGGAAAACGTCTGGTAAGCTGGAGACACGAAAGAACGAAGCGCCCGGAGGGTCGGTGTGAAAGCCGCCTGAAGGAAGTGTCCGTTCCTTGAGAACTCAACAGCGTGCCAAAAGTCAACGCCAGATATGTTGACATCCCCGGCCTCGGACTTGTTTCGGGGTTGGA
>NZ_JAQYWZ010000946.1:0-342 GCF_036290945.1 Streptomyces sp. BE303 | reverse complement strand
CCGGTGAAGGAGATGCCGGCGACGCGCGGGTCGGAGACCAGGGCCTCGCCGGGGTCGCGGTCGCCCTGGACGAGGTTGAGGACGCCGGCGGGCAGCCCGGCGTCGACGAACGCCTGCACCAGCAGCGCCGAGGTCCAGGGGGTCAGCGGCGAGGGCTTCAGGACGGCCGTGCAACCGGCGATCAGGGCGGGCGCCACCTTCCACATCGGGATGGCGACCGGGAAGTTCCACGGGGTGATGAGTCCGACCACGCCGAGCGGGCGCCGGAACGTCATGGCGAGGGTGCGCGGCTCCTCGGCCGGGGTGGTGACGCCGTTGATGCGGCGGGCCTCGCCGATGGTG